>JAJZSH010000067.1 GCA_021822005.1 Deltaproteobacteria bacterium
AAAGCCACCGTTTACCCCCTCTCCCCCGCCTTAGTGGGGGAGAGGGCCGGGGAGAGGGGGGATTTCGTAGGGGCTCTCCCGAGTACAAATTGCGTCTTGCGGAAGATTAGCGCTAATCCGTACAATATTTCATTAAATTCGATCATACAAGGAGCGAGCTTTGCCCGCGAAAGGCAACCCCCTTCGTCACGGAGGGGACGCACCTCAAATAAATCCTGTTATCTTCGCGCCTCTGCGTTTAGAAAATGCCGCGTCGCTGTTTACTGCTCCGTCTTTTTGGTGAAATCCAGATAATAGATGAGCATGGTGGAGGTCTGCTCCGCGAACAGATCAAGCGAACTGCTGCCCAAAATCAGGCCGACCAGCAATTCCGCGCCCTTCTTGTCCGCGTTGGGGCGCAGCAGGTAGTCCACGATATAGCCGTCGATCTTCCTGGTCCGCCACAACTCGGACAGGGCGATGCCGTTCCAGCTGAGGGCGTGGATCTCGCCGGAGGGGTAGTTTTTCATGTTTTCAAAAAGACGCGACGAGGTGGACAGGTTCTTGTTGATGATGATGTCCTGCTGGCCATCGCCATTCACGTCATAGACGATGATCCGCGAGGGGATGTAGATGCGGGTCGAGCCTTCCTGGCTGCTGGCCTTGCCTGCCCCGAAGCCTTCTGTTCCGCCAATGAAGCGGGTGGTGCCGCCATAAAATTCATCGCTTTTCCACAGGACGGTGCCACTGGCGCGCATTACCTTGAGGCGATCGTACTGGTCGATGGCGATGATCTCCCGGCTGCCGTCGTTGTCCAGGTCGGCGATGGTGAACTCAAACAGATTGACGCTGGCCGGGACTTCCATGGGGCTGCCCGCTTTCAGGGCGCCATTGCCCAGATCGAGACGGAAAATGCCGGGGGCCACGGCCTTGTCGGAATCGGCCCGCTGGCCGGCCAGCACCATGCCTTCTCCTGGGACGGGCATGGCCCGGACATACCATCTGGCATCCTGGAAAAGATAGTTGGCCTTGTCCGCGCCGGTCCACTCGAAGGCGAAGGAGTTTGGTTGTTTGCTGTCCGCGGCGCTCACATAGATTTCCGGCTTGCCGTTTTTGTTCAGGTCCGCCACGGTGATGGCGTGGATGCGGTACCCGACTTTGCCGGAAATCTGGCCGACCTTGCTCAGGCGATTGTTGTCGCGCTTGAAGATCTGGACCGAGTTGTTGTCGGCGAAGATGACCTCGTCCTGGCCATCGCCGTCAAGATCGGCCATTTCCATGAACTGGAGGGAAAGCTTCATGTTCTGGGTTTTCTGGAACTCGCTGGTGATGCCCTTTGGGTAAATGAAGGGAGAGCCGCCTCCCATGCCGGTGCGGCTGGCAAAGGCCCGGTCCGGATGGGCGGTGGCATACTGCGGTTGGGCGGTGGGCTGCCCGACGGCCTGGGGCTGGAGCAGGGCTGAGGCTGGGCGCTTGTGGGCGAATATTTTCTCGCTTATATCCCAGGCCAGGGAGTCGATGCTTTGGATAATCTCACTTTCGTTCCTGGCCGTGGCATAAAAATTCCGTGGCGCGGCCTTGGCCACCTCAAAGACCTTGGCATCCAGCGAGAGACTGCTGCCCAAGGCGGTGAGGCTGCCGACCACCAGGTAATCGGCCTGGAGAGTCTTGCCCAGCTTGAGAAACGCCTCTGTCTGGGTTGGTGTCCCGGCGCTGGCCAGGGCCTTGTCCACCACGGCCTTGTCGATCACGGTGAGGCCGATCTCCGAGGCAAGGCGACTGGCCAGCATGTCGCGGATGCCGCTGGTGAGATAGCCCATATCCTGGGGGGCGTTGGCCTTGAACGGCAGGAAGGCGATGCGCCCGGTTTGGGCGGCCCCGACCGTTGGCAGCGCAAGATGCATGGCGAATATCAGTGCGGCGAGCAAGACCGGGAAGACTGTGCGCTTGGTTTGTTTGGGCATGACCGGTTTCCTTATTGAAAAGAAGGGTGATTTTCCGTAGAGTTTAAAGTACGAAACTTACCCCGAAGAAACGCAGGAGGGCAAGAGTTTTTTGTAGACCCGCGCGGCTACGGTGTTGTGTGCAAGGGCTTATACCAAGTTGTTTTCACGGTGACACTCTCCGTTCGCCCTTCGACAGGCTTCAGAATGAGCAGCGTTAGCGGCGACGGATAATCAACCAGTCAGCCGTTGTTCGCCTGTCGAAGGGCGGCATAAACGCCGTTAACACTGCTGCCATCTTGATGGCAAACCGGAATTAAGGATTATCGCGGCTGAAGCCGCTCCTGCAGACAGGGTGAAAGGTCAAACATGAAAACCACCATCTATCTTATCCGGCATGGCCTGACCGCGGCAAACAAGGATGATGTTTTTGCTGGTCGTACCCAAGAGCCCCTGCATCCGGAGGGCGTGGCCCAGCTTGTTGAGGTTGGGAAAAGGCTTGCCGGGCGCGGCATTAGCAAGATATTCTGCGGTCCCCTGGCGCGGACCAGGCAGTCGGCCGGGATTGCGGGAGAGCTGCTTGCCGCGCCGGTTGAAGCGGAAGAGGCCTTGACCGAGATCAGCATTCCCCACTGGGACGGGCTGACCAAGGAGGCGATCCGGGCGAGGTTCGGGCCCGAATATCCAACCTGGCACGACGATCCGACCGGATTTCGCGCGCCTGGCTGCGAGACCATTGCCGAGGTGCAGAACCGGGCCGTGGCCTGCCTGGAAACAATCTTTCGTGATTGTCCCGGCCAGAATCTGCTGGTGGTAAGCCACTTGATCGTGGTCCGAGCCCTGCTTTTGCATTATCTGGTGCGGCCCATCGCGGATTTTCGAGCAATCAAGGTCGGCAATGCCCAGGTGGCGGCCTTGATCAGGGATGATTGGGGTGGGACTACGGTAGAGTTGTGATGGCGTCATTCCGCCAAGATGAACGGGTCTTTATTTGAAATCATTGATTTTTTCCGTTCGTGCTGAGTCTGTCGAAGCACAAAAAACACATTTTGCAAGAGCTTTGACTTTCTACGATTTCATCAACTGTGATTTGTGCAGTTCTGCCAATACGGAATGGTCTGGCGGGGCAGTTTACCAAAAAAAATCAGGGCAGAATGAGCCCGCCAATCACCTCGCTGATCCCGGAAAGCCTGTTGCCCGTCACATAACGGGCAAGACCTTCGACTATCTCCTGGCTGGCGCGGGGATTGACGAAGTTCGCGGTGCCAACCTCGATGGCTGTGGCGCCCGCCAGGAGAAATTCCAGGGCATCCTCCGTCGTGGTGATGCCGCCGATGCCGATCACCGGGATCTTCACGGCCTGGGCTACCTGCCAGACCATGCGCAGGGCGATGGGCTTGATCGCCGGGCCGGACAGCCCCCCCACGATATTGGCCAGCCTTGGCCTTCGGCTTCTGACATCGATGGCCATGCCCAGCAGGGTGTTGATCAGGGAGACTGCCTGCGCCCCGCCCGCCTCCACGGCCCTGGCGATCCGGGTGATGTCGGTGACATTGGGGGAGAGTTTGACGATCACCGGTAACGTGCTGTGCGCGCACACCGCACGGGTTACGGCCTCGGCCATTGCGGGATCGGTGCCAAAGGCAACCCCGCCCTTTTTCACATTGGGGCAGGAGATATTGACCTCCAGGGCGCTGATCCCCTCAACCTCGCTGAGCCGTTGGGCCAGGGTCTGATACTCTTCCAGGCTGGCCCCCAGGATATTGACGATAACCCTGGCGCCGATCCCCCGCAGATAGTCCATTTTCTCGGCAATAAAGCGGTCAAGCCCCACGTTTTCAAGGCCGATGGCGTTGAGCATGCCACCGGCCGTTTCCACGATGCGGGGCGGAGGATTCCCCCGGCGCGGGGCCAGCGAGATCCCCTTGACCACCACCCCTCCCAGGTGGTGGAGATTGACGTAGGGCGCGAATTCCTTGCCATAGCCAAAGGTGCCGGAGGCGGTGAGCACGGGATTCCTGAAAACGAGGCCGCCGATGGTGATGCGCAGATCCGGTTGGGTCATAGCCAGGCCACCTCATCCGCCTTGAAAACCGGGCCGTCCTTGCAGACATGGAGATAGGGGCCGGACACATCGGCCCGGGGCACCGCGCAGCCGAGGCAGGCGGAGATCCCGCAGGCCATCATGGTTTCCAGGGAAACCTGACACTCCCAGCCCTGTTTCCGGCATTCTCCGACCACGGCCTTCATCATCGGGTGCGGGCCACAGGCGCACACCGTCCAGTGGTGGTCGGGGGCAAGGCGCTGCGGAAGAAGCTCGGCTACGAAGCCATGATGGCCCAGGCTTCCGTCATCGGTGGCGAGATGGGTTTCCGTCACGCCGATATCCATGAAATCCCGGGGCAGGGGGCCAAGATCGGCGGCTGTCCGGGCGCCAAGCAGAACGACACATTTCGGGGGCCTGGTTGCGCGCAGGATCTCTCTGGCAAGAAAATAGAGGGGGGCAATGCCCATCCCTCCGCCAATCAGGCAGATCGCCTGCTGGCCTGCGAGATCAAAACCGTGGCCCAGCGGCCCGGTCAGGTTCACCTTCTGGCCGGGAGTCATTGCGGCGAGCAGCCGGGTACCCTTGCCCAGAACCTTGTACAGGAGCTGCACCTGCCCGCTGCCAATGGTCTGGTGAATGGACAGGGGCCGTCGGAGAAGAGGGTCGTAGCAGGGGGTGGTCCGCACCATGACAAACTGGCCGGGTCGGGCGTTGCCCGCGATTTCCGGAGCCTTCAGGGTCAGGCGGAATATTTCCGGGGTGAGTTGTTCCTGCCGGACAATTTCGGCCTGTTCTTCAAATTGATTCATGCGTATTCCAAATTTGTTTTCAAGGTGCACTCTCCGTTCGCCCTTCGACAGGATGAGCAGCGTCAGCGGCGACGGATAATCAACCAGGAGGCCGTTCGCCCTGAACCTGTCGAAGGGCGGCATAAACGCCGTTAACACTGCTGCCAGCTTGATGGCAAACCGGAATTAACTATCTGAAAATATTTATTATTTCCCTGATCCTGAAAGGATAAGAGATAATACTCGCTCGAGATCATCGTGGGAATAGTACTCGATTTCCAATTTTCCCCGGGTGCCGCTCTGGATGATCCGCGCTTTTGTGTCCAGGTAATTGACCAGTCCGTTGGCCAACGACTTGCAATAGGATTCCGGCAATTCATTTGCCGACTTCCTGGGCTGACGTTTTGCTCCGCTACTTGCCGCAGCCATTTTTTTCTTCTGTTTTTGGGCCAGGGCCTCTGCCTGCCGAACCGTAAGCCCCTGCTCGACAATCTCGTTCCTGACCTCGCGCATGGACGCTTCATCGCCAACGCTGAGCAGTACTCTCGCATGCCCCATGCTCAAGGCGCCGCGAGCCAGATCCTCCTTGGCAAAATCGGGGAGCTGGTTGATCCGCAGGGCATTGGCCACGGTTGACCGCTCCTTGCCGACCCGTTTTGCCACCTCTTCCTGGGTCAGATGAAACTCCTTTACCAGGCGGAGGTATGCTTCCGCCTCTTCCAGTGGGTTCAGATCCTGACGCTGAATGTTTTCGATGAGCGCCAGCTCAAGGCGATCAAGGGGTGCGACCTCTTTTACCAGGACAGGCACCTCGTCAAGCCCCGCCATTTTAGCGGCCCGCCAGCGCCGCTCTCCGGCGATGATCTGGTAGCGTCCCTCGGCCCCATGCTCACACACAATCAGGGGCAGCAGAACGCCTTTTTCGAGGATCGAGGCCGAAAGCTGGGCCAGTGCCGTATCGTTTATATCCTTCCGCGGCTGCTCCGGGTTTGCCTCGATGGCGTCGATGGGACATAAAAAGTATTCCCGGCCATCGGAACCGCTGGAAGGCAGCAGGGCGTCAAGACCCCTGCCGAGGGCCGGGGCTGTTTTTTTAATCATGATTTCACTCCCTCTTGTGCCGCAACCTTTGGTTGCTTGCGCAGGAACTCTTTCCCGAGCTGCAGATAGCTGAGCGCCCCGGTTGAACGCTTGTCGTAGACGATCGCCGCCTGTCCGTGGCTCGGGGCCTCACTGAGACGAACATTGCGTGGAATCACCGTGTCATACACCCGGCCCTGGAAATGGTTTTTCACCTCGGTGACGACCTGGTGGGTCAGCTTGTTTCGGCCATCGTACATGGTCAGAAGCAACCCTTCTATGGCAAGAGACCGATTATACGAGTTTTTCACCAGGCGGATGGTCCGGACCAGTTGACTCAAGCCCTCAAGGGCAAAATATTCGCATTGCAGGGGGATGAGAACCGTGTCAGCCGCGGTGAGGGCGTTGATGGTCAACAGGCCAAGGGAGGGCGGGCAGTCGATGAAGATGTAATCATAATGTCCACGGACAGAGGAGAGGACATTGCCCAGGTAGCGCTCGCGTTTCACCGCGGACATCAGTTCAACCTCGACCCCGATCAGGTCGATATGTGTGGGAAGAACAGAGAGCTTTTTCAGCCCTGTCACCGGCTGCACAACCTCCTGGGGTTCGGCTTCCCCCATATAACAATGATAGAGATGGGTTCCGCCGTTGGCGCGGCTGACCCCCAGGCCGCTGGAGGTATTCCCTTGCGGGTCGGAATCCACCACCAGAACCTTCTTGCCAAGCAGCGACACCGAAGCGGCCAGGTTTATCGCTGTGGTTGTCTTTCCCACGCCGCCTTTCTGATTGGCCAGGGCCACAATTTTTGCGCCATCTCCCATGCTGAAAAACCTCCACCGGGTCTGGGTTTCTGGCCGGATCTCGCCAGATTTTTCGTCGCGGGCCATGGGTGGGGCGAAAGGAACGGTCAGGCCACCCACCTTGAGAGCCATGGTAACATACTCTGCATGGGGAGGCCCCTTAATTTTTTGTGCGGCGTTCTTCTTTTTTACCGGGAGTGGCAGAGGGTTGGAAGGATTGTTTCACGTGAAACATGTGCTGTTTTTTCCTTTAATTCAGCTGGTTAGGAGTGCGGCAACCAGTTCGGCGGTGCGTTCCATGTCCCGCAGGTCAATGGATTCTTCTGTGCTGTGCACATGGTCCATGCCGATTCCGATGATGGCGGTTTGCAACCCTTTTCCGTTGAAAATATTGGCGTCGCTGCCGCCGCCTGCCCGTTCGTAGCGGATTTCCCGCTGGAGGCGGGCGGCGGCTCTGTCAACCCGTTGCAGGACGGAGGCGTTGCGGTCGATATGCATGGCGGGGTATTCCTGGGTGAGGTGAAAATCAAGGCGGGGCCGGACGCCCGGCCCGAGCTGCGCGCCAGGCGCCGGAGACCAGTGGTCAATGGTGGCCTGGACCATATCCTTGATCTGTTGGGAAAACGCTGCGAGTTTTTCCGGCGAGTGGCTCCGGACCTCCCCTTCCACCAGGGCGGTATCGGGAATAATGTTTGTCGCCTTGCCCCCTGTGATGCGGCCGATATTGGCGGTGCTTTCTTCGTCGAGACGGCCCACCGGCAGGTCGGCAAGGCAACGGGCCGCAAGCTGAATGGCGTTGATTCCCCTTTCCGGGTGCAGGCCGGCATGGGCTGCCGCGCCGGTGACGGTGAAGTGGAAATGATTGGCGGCCGGAGCGCCGACAATCAGCAGGTCCACCCCGCTGCTGTCCAGGGCGTAGCCTTCCCTGGCGCGGAGTAGGGAGATGTCCAGGGCCTTGGCGCCGCGCAGGCCAATCTCTTCGCAGGTGGTGAAAACGAGATCAAAGGGGAGATGCGAGAGGCGCGCCTGTTTAAGAGCGCGGATGGTCTCGATGAGGATGGCTATGCCGGCCTTGTCGTCCCCGCCGAGAATGGTCTCGCCCGCGCTGAAGAACCGGGCGCCATCCCGCACGACCTTCACCCCCCGGGCAGGTTCGACCGTGTCCAGGTGGCAATTGAAAAAGATGGGTTCCCCGTGGAGGTCGCCGGAGAAGTGGATAACCAGATTATTGGAGTCAGAGCCGGTTGCCTTGGCCGAGTCGTCCTCTGTGATCACTGCTTCGGGAAACTCCACCGCGAAGAGGTCCTTGAGAAACCGGGCCAACCGGGCTTCTTCGCCGGAGGGGCTGTCAATGGCACACATGGCGGTAAAAACCTGCGCCAGGCGTTCGGAGTTAATATTCATACACACCTCTGTTTATTTGTTGCCGTGCCGGGTACAACGCCCTATTATTAGGAATAATTCTTAAAAAGCAAGACGTGCCGACAGCTCACAAGAGTGGAGTGGGCAAGAGCAGAGCTATCGGGGGTGACAGGGAAAGAATAATCTGATTATACCACCGAGACTCAGCCGGGGTTTAAAAAAACATCGCATACACCCGGATGACCATCAATACCGAAAAAATACGGGGGGCCAGATAGATAGAGGGAGTCAGTACTGTTTTCATCCAGGTTGTTTTCAAGGTGACACTCTCCGTTCGCCCTGTCGAAGGACGGCATAAACGCCGTCAACACTGCTGCCATCTTGTGATGGCAAACCGGAATTACAGCAGCGCAGCGGCGAGCGGCAGAGACGGCAGAATTCGTCAGGCCAGCGCTTCGGAGTCTCGCGCTGCTCTCTTACCTGCCTTCGGCTTCCTCCAGATTCGCAGTCACCCGCGACACCCTCGGAGTCAGCGCTTACCTGCCGTTCGGCTAACTCTTCCCCTTGCCGGGCGCACCAAAAAAAAGCCCTGATTTCTCAGGGCTTTCTGTGCTGCTCCGGACTATGCCGGATTATAAACTGGTGCCGGGACCAGGATTCGAACCAGGGACACTCGGATTTTCAGTCCGATGCTCTACCGACTGAGCTATCCCGGCAAAAAAGTAGCTATCATATATTGAAATCTGTCTTGCTTGTCAACCTATTTCACGAGCACACGTTCATAATCACCCGGGTGGCGGCCACATGGTCGTGCCAGGCGCATTTTTCCCGGTCGATAATACTCCAGAAAAGCCCAAGCCCCAAAGGCAGAATCGACAGGCCATAGCCGATAAAGCGCAAAAAGGCGAGGCCCGGTGTCACCTCCCCGCCGTCGGCCCGCACCACTCTAAGGCCCATGAACATCTTGCCGAGGGTCTGCCCCTGCCAGCCATGCAGCGCCAGAAAATATACCGCGATGAACAGGGGAAAGGTGAGCAGGAACAGGGGAAGGCAGAAAAGGATTGAGGGAAGCAGGACGGGCCAGTGGGGGGAATGCGCCCACAGGGCCGCGGCCACCGCGCACAGGCAGCAGAAATAGAGAAGATGGATCAGGAGGATATCGATACCCAGGGCCATCCCGCGGGCCAGGAAACCGGCGTATTGGGGCTGGGGGGCGATTTCCCCATTCATGGGCGTGTCCATCCCCCTACTGGTCATCATTTTCCAGGGTCAGGCCGAGATCCGGGATGTCGGCCACCGCGCTTGCAGGCTTTTTGGGCTCATCGGCGGGGGTTGGGGCATTCTCGCCATCTTCAAGGCTTAAGTGCAGCCCGTCCGGCTCATCTCCAGGGGAAAGCTCCAGAATATCGTGGTCTTCTTCCCTGTCCGCCGGTTTCGCTGGCGTTTCGTCATAATTCATCAGGGAGGAGAGGTCGATAATCTCATCCTCCTCCGCATTGGCCGGGGGCTTCGCCGCCTCATCTTCAAGGCCGCCAGGGGGGCTCTCTTGCTCGTCAACGGTCAGAATGTCGTCGGGCTCAAGGCCGGGAAGCTCGATTCCCATGAGCGAATCCTCATCATCCCGGGCCGGGACCGGCTCTTCTTCATCTTCCCGTGGCGTCATAAGGTCTGAAACATCGATATCTTCGAGACCAAAAGATGGCAGGGGCTGGTCTTCCAGGTCGTCCTCGTCCAGCGGCGCCCCGGCGAAATCGAGCTCCTCCTCGTCCGCTGGCGGAGCTTCGGCCTCCAACTCGTCCAGGGCAAGGGGTTCTTCTTCCTCGTGGAGAGCAGGGCCAGGCTCGGCATCGTATGGTTTTTGTTTCCCGAGGATCGCGCCAAGGAAAAAGGGGGCCGCAGCCTTGCCCACCGTGCCTTTGAGCTGTTCGGCCACCGCCGTTAAATCATTGCTGCACTTGCCGCAGGATCTTTGCCGGTCAAACGAGATGTAGCCGCATTTCGGGCAACGCATGGTGGATCTCCCTTCGCACAGTGGGGCCGACGCTCAAACCGCTGGCCCGCAAAGAAAAAAAGTATGGATAACACTACAACTTTATTATATATCTTCACAGATGGTCAAGACATTCTCCTGTATCCGCAGTAAAAAAGCCACCGCGGTTTGCCCGGCCGGAAAAAACCCGGCGCACGGTTTCTTGCAAAATACGGCGAATCGCGGTACCTTTCCCCTGCCCGAGCGTTTGCGCCAAACCCTTTTCTCAGAGGAGAGAAAAATGAGATTTGCCTTCCCCCCGCGTTTTGTCGTGTGCCTGTGCCTGCTGGGTCTCGTCGGTTCAGGTTGTTTTTACCGTGATCCGGTGCGCCATCTTTCTTCGGATATCTGCCTGATTACGCCCAACCTCACCCAGAAGGAGGTTCTTTCCTATCTTGGTCCCCCGGATCAAAAACAGAAAGGAGAGCTGGGCGAGGTCTGGGTCTATCATGAGGTGAAAAAAAGTTTCCTGAGAAAAACTCCCTATGTCGGGGAAAAGCTGGGCTCGGAAAATTATGATGTGGTGACCATCACCTTTGCCGGAGACACTGTTTCCACCTGCCTCTATCGCGCCTATAACGAAGAGGAAATCAAGAAAAGCGGCATTGCGATCAGTGGGCCGCGTGCGGAGTAACAAGTACGAAAAATTCCGGGCCCGCATGGTTGCGGAGCAGCTGCTCCCCAGAGGCATTGAAGATCAGGCGGTGCTCCACGCCATGGAGGTGGTTCCCCGCCATCTTTTTGTCGCCGGGGCTCTGCACGCCCAGGCCTATGGCGATTTTCCCCTGCCCATCGGCCATGGCCAGACCATCTCCCAGCCCTATGTGGTGGCCCTCATGACCCAGCTGCTCCAGCTCACCGGGCAGGAGAAGGTGCTGGAGATCGGCACCGGCTGCGGCTATCAGTCCGCCATTCTCGCCGCGCTCTGCGAACGGGTGTATACGGTTGAACGGCTCAAGCCCCTTCTGGCCCGCGCGCGGCGGACCTTTGACCAGCTCCAGATTTACAACATCATGAGCAAGGTCGCGGACGGCACCGAAGGCTGGCCGGACAATGCCCCCTTTCAGGCGATCATCGTCACCGCGGCCGGGCCGGGAATTCCGCAGCCGCTGGTGGATCAGTTGGCGGACCCTGGCGTCATGGTTCTGCCGGTGGGTGATCCGGAAGGCCAGACCCTCATGGTTGTCAGAAAAGAAGGGGGGGCGGTGACAACCACCGCGGTGGAAAGCGTCCGTTTTGTCAAATTGGTCGGCACCCACGGCTGGAAGGCGGCCTGAACCTGTTCCGGGTTGCGTCTTAAACGCGGCTTGCAAGCCGCGGCCCCTTTCCTCTTCTGTTCTGTCTGTCTCCTTTCTTTTTATTCTCCTGCTTTCACCCGTCTGGCCAGGCGTCGGACTTCGCCCAGGGTTTCCGCCAGATCAAAGGAAAGAATCCGCCTCTCCTCCATGACCACCCTGCCGTCAATGAGCACGGTGGAGACATCGCTGCCCCTTCCCGCATAGACCAGGGTCTCCGGATTATGAAAGGGTGTCAGGTGGGGCTGCCTGCCGTCGATGATGATACAGTCCGCCCGCAGGCCCTGGGCAAGGCGGCCGGTCTGCCCGGCCAGGCCCAGAACCCCGGCGCCCGCCCCCGTGGCCATGCCCAGCAGGGCGGCGGCGGGCAGGCGGGTTGGCGCATGGGCGGCCACCTTGTGCAGCCTGGCGCAGCTTGCCATCTCCTGAAAAAGGTCCAGATCGTTATTGCTGGCGCAGCCGTCCGTGCCCAAGCCCACCGGAATCCCGGCCCCGAGCAGTCCGGCCAGGGGCGCGATGCCTGCGCCGAGCTTCATGTTGCTCTCCGGGCAGGTAACCACCTTGGCCCCGGTCTCCCGCAGCAGCCCGATATCCCCCTCTTCCAGCCAGACACAGTGCACGCAGACCGTTTTTTCATCCAGCAGGCCAAGCCCATGGAGCAACCCCACAGGGGTGCGTCCGT
>JAJZSH010000068.1 GCA_021822005.1 Deltaproteobacteria bacterium
GTGTTGGCCTCCTGGCTTGGCTGGCAGGTGAGTCTGCCCCTGACCGGAGCCACCAACGCCCGGCAATCGGCGGAGGCGGACTTCCGCGCCGGTCTGCTGGAGGCGCAGGAAAACAGCCAGGCCATCGCCCTGATCCATGCCGATAGCTATGAGCGGCATCTTTTTCAGGAGCTGTTCTGCAAGATTCGCAAGGTATGGGACACGCAAACCGCGGCATGGCGAAATATCCAGATATTCAGCACCGGCTATTCCTCTCTGAACATGGCATTTCCAATCCTGATCACCGCCCCCCGCTACATCCTGGGGAAAATCACCCTGGGCGCAATGATGCAAGCCGCCCAGGCATTCCAGCAGATGGTTGGCGCCCTCTCCTGGCCGGTCGGCAACGCGGGCGGGATCGCCGAGTGGCGTGCCTCGGTGGAACGTACGTTAAGCTTACTGAAGGTGTTGGATACTATGGAAAAGGAGCTGGGCAAGCCGGATCACTGGATCCAGGTGAAGAGCTCGGACCGGCCGGTATTGGCCTTCCGCGACCTCAGTATCGCCAAATACGACGGCCCGGTATTGGCCCAAAACATCAATATGGAGATCGGCCAGGGCGAACATGTGCTGATCACCGGCAACACCTACACAGGGGCAAAACTGTTTCGCGCCATTGCCGGGGTAAGACCCTGGGGCAGCGGCGTCATCGAACTCCCCAGCCAAGGCCGCCTCTTTTTCATGCCGCCCCGGCCGTATCTGCCCACCAGCACCCTGCGCAACGCCATCTGCTACCCAGCCTCCCGCCGGGTTTTCAGCCAGGAACAACTTGAGCAGGCGCTGCGTTTGGTGGGCCTTGAAACCCTCATCGACCAGCTCGACCAGAAGGACAATTGGATCAACACCCTGGCCCTGGGAGAGCAGCAACTCTTGGGCATGGTGCGCCTGCTGCTCAACCGTCCCCAGTGGATTTTCCTGCAGGAGGCCTTCGATTCCCTGGACTCTCAGGAAGAGGAACGGATGCTGCGCCTGATCGGTGAACAGCTCCCCGATGCCACGCTGCTTGTAATTTCCCATCTGCCAAACCGCGCCTCTTTCTACTCACGCCGTCTGAGCCTGTAAAACTATTCAGGAGGATCATCCATGACTATCCAAACGGTTCACGAAGGCGGCAGCAAACTACGCGGCGTCAATCTCGGCGGCTGGCTGGTGTTGGAAAAATGGATTACGCCGAGTCTGTTTGCGGGGCTGCAAGCCACCGACGAGACCTCATACTGCGTCGAGCTGGGCGAGGCCGAGGCTACCCGGCGCCTGCATCATCACTGGGACACCTTCATCACCCGCGACGACTTCGGTTGGCTGAAACGTGCCGGCATCAATGCCGTGCGCCTGCCGGTCGGCCACTGGCTCTTCGGCAAGAACTATCCCTACCACCGCAGCTATCAGGAGGCGCGCTATCCCTTCGTGGAAGGGGGGCTTTCCATCGTCGACAAGGTCTTTGAGTGGGCCGGGGAGTTCGGCCTGCGGGTGGTTCTCGACCTCCATGCTGCGCCGGGGTGTCAGAACGGCTTCGACAACGGCGGCATCCTCGACGTTTGCGAGTGGCATACCAGCGAGGAGTACATCGAACACTCCCTGGACGTGCTGGAATGGCTGGCCGAGCGGTACACCGATCATCCGGCGCTGCACGGCATCGAGACGCTCAATGAACCGCGCTGGGATATCCCCACCGATCTATTGAAGCGCTACAACAACGATGCCTATCAGCGCATCCGCCGCCACTGCCCGCCCGAGCGGGTGACGGTGGTGTTCCACGACGGCTTCCGCAGCTTCCGGGAGTATGAAGGGTTTCTCCTGGAGCCGGAGTTCCGCAACGTGGCCCTCGATATCCACCGCTATCAATGCTTTGTCAAAAATGACACCGACATGGACATATTCGGCCACATCCGTAAGTCCGCCGGGGACTGGCGCAACGAAGCGGATGAGATCATCCGCGAGTCGGGCTATCAGGTGTATTGCGGGGAATGGAGCCTGGGGCTGGATCTGAAGATGGTCTCCCTCTGGGCGGAGGGGCCGTTCAATCATGCCCTGGAGGAAATGGATCTATTTCAAATGTCGGCGGCCTATCGCGGCTACGCCTCGGCCCAACTACTGACCTTCGAGAAATACGCCGGCTGGTTCTTCTGGACTTACCGGACCGAGACTGCTCCGGAATGGTGCTATCGGGACTGCGTGGATCAGGGGTTCTTTCCCAATCTGGGCCGGCCGGAGCAGTTCGCGGGCATACGAGCGACCCTGGAACGGGCCAAGAATCCATAAGCCTGACCGCAGGAGAGCCCGGCCATGATCAAGGTGATGAGCTTCAACATCCGTGTTGGCCTGGCCAACGACGGCGAGAATCACTGGAACCGCCGCAAGTCCTTTGCCCTCGAAAGGATTGACGCCTTCGGGCCCGACCTGCTCGGCCTCCAGGAGTGCCTGGACACCGGTCAGGCCGAGTTTGTCCGCACCAACCTGCCAGACTACCATTTCCTCGGCGTCCATCGGGGCGGCCCCGGAGATACGGCGCTGGAGATGGCCCCCCTGCTCTTCCGCCGCTCACCCTTCCGGCTTCTCGATACGGGATGCTTCTGGCTGAGTGAGACCCCGGAGATCCCCGGCAGCATGAGCTGGGGAAGCAACTATCCACGAACGGTGAGCTGGGCCAGGCTCTCCTGCCGGTTGACCGGGCCGGTGCTTACCTACGTCAACACCCATTTCGACTACGAACCGGCGGCCATCGAGGGGGATGCCCGGGTCCTGCGCCAATGGCTCGATCAGATCCGCCAGGATACCGCGCTCATCGTGACCGGCGATTTCAACGCCGGCAAGGATTCAAACGCATACCGCCTCCTGACCGGCGATGGAACGCTGATCGACGCATTACGGCGAATCCAGCCACACGGGGAAGATGAGGCCACCTTTCATGCCTATGGGCACCAGGAGGAAATGGCAGCCATTGACTGGATTCTGGTCTCCGACCATTTCCGGATCCTTGATGCGCAGATCGACCGTTCCCGCCAAGGCAACCTCTTCCCATCGGATCATTACCCCATAACGGCAGTGCTCGACTGGAAGGCTTAGAGCTTGTCCGTCACTCGCCGACGTTGAAAACACGCCGATCTCGACAGCCAAAAAAATCTTGGAAAAAATTTTCCCGTGGTACGACCTTTCTGGTTGCGCCCTTTGCCCCCGACACAACATCTGTCAGCGACTGACCGATCTGGCTCCGGCCATGACCTCGGCCATGTCAAAGGCAACCTGCGCCAGCATGTTCGGCACCACCGGCCCAGCCTGCGAAGGCTTGATCTCCGGAGGGTTAAAAGCGGCAACAAACCGGGACAAGGTGCTGCTTTTCGGATAGGCCACGGCCTGATCCATGGACTGTTCGATATACCAGACGGTATTGCCGGTATGCACATTGAGCAGCCGGGTGGACACTTCAACCCGCCCGCCGCCAAACTGGGTGCCCTCCAGGGCATAATTGACCTTGCCGGCCAGGACCAGATCGACCTTTGCCTTCCTGCCAAGGGCCAGGGCTTCCTGGATATCCCGGTAAGGCTCTTCAAGGCGAAGCACCTTTGGGAAAGCCTGCTTTCCCAGAAGGACATCCTTAAAGAGCATGGCGACCCCCTCCCCCTGTTCCCGCGTCATATTGGTGGGCATCTGAAAGGGAAGAACGCCCACGGTCGCCTCCTGATAAGTATTCATATCCGGATAAATAAAGACCACCGGCGAGTTCTTCTTGACCTCCACCGGCTGGTTGGCCCAGTTTTTCTGACTCGACGCACACCCGGAAAGCAAAAAAGCGAGAAGTACAACTGTTATTCCCTTTCGCATACCGCCCTCCTCAGCGCTCTTTGGCGGAGAGCAGCGCATCGCCCATGGCGCCGCCTCCTGCCGCGAGGAGATGATTGATGTTGCGGCTGCGCTGCAGCTCAAGCCCTGCCACGGAAAGCACCTGCTGGGAACCGGCGTCGAGCAGCTTGAGGTTGAGGATTACCGTGGTCGGCGTCAACGAATAGGTGCCGGTGAGAATGGCCGCGGCCTGTTGCTGCTTGGCCAAAAGCTTGGCGTCTCGGGTGAGCATCAGCTCGCCCCGGTTGTCCCGGATGAGCAGTTCGGCGGACTTGCGGATCTCCACCACGCCAAAGCCATGGCGAAACAGACTGGTGGACAGGGCCTCGGTCAGGGTCCGGCCGAAACGGGTGGTGGTGTAGAGGTTGTCGAGATCAACCACCGTGGTCAGGATCAACCGCTGTCCGCCTCCCGCGCCACGCATGCCGGAAGTCAACTGCAGGGCCAACTCCTCCCCCACCCCGAAAAAGTCCGGGGTGACCACCGAGGCGGTGCCGCCGGTGTTCGCCTGGGGCACGCAGCCAGTCAGGAACAAGACACAGCTCAGAAACAGCGACACCCCGAATCCATTAACCATCTTCCTTGTCTTTTTCATGGACAATCCTTCTTTACGATACGCTTTACGGGGCGCTTCGCGACACTCTTCGTCGGTTTTTTTGCCGGAGGCTTGGGCGCGGCCTGATCTTTTTCCTGAAACTGCCGGATCGCGACCTGCGAGGTGCGGGTGGAAGCAGGCATGCTTTCATTGGCCAGCAGGTTCGCGGTCATCGCGTCAATGGGCAAAACCAGACTGGCGGAGGAAAGAACCCTGTTGTCGTCATTGCGCAACAGCCGGGCATTGACAAAGATTTCCTGCCCGGCCACCGCATAGGTTCCCACCACCACGGCCTGGGCGGTCTGCACAAGGCCGATCTCGTCCATGCTCCGAGACAACGCATACTCTCCGTGATACGGGCTCACCATCATGCCAGGGGTTTTCCGCACTTCAATCACCTCCAGCCCGGCCTGCTGCAGAGTGGAGAGCAACTGCTCGCCCAGATACCGGCCAAGGGAAGAGGTCGCATACAGATTGTCAAGGCTGACGAAGGTGCTCACCGCCACCACATATTCATCGGCCACCGCCTCGCCGGCATTGGCAATGAGCGCCTTGCCCAGCTGATCGATCTTGGCCTGCAGGGCAACGCCCTGTCCCGCATTGCCTGCCGCCTGGCCGCCTGCCTGTCCGGAACCAAAGCCAGGCAAAAAGGATTGGGACATATTCCGCGGCGAGAAAACCCGAGCGGTGCGGAACACATAGTCGGCGGGTATCGCATGGGGATAATTATAGAAATACGGGCGATAGACCGGCGCGGGACGCTGCCGCTCCTGAAACAGCCCGCCCTTCTCCACGGCGTCAGGAGGTTGACCGTCATCGGCCAGCACGGGGGTTGCTACACATCCCAAGGCCAGCAAAACCGCAAGCAATTGTCTGAGCATCATTTTCGCTCCCCCTGTCAGGGATTAAAATTGTAGGCAGGATAGTCATTTTCCATGCTCCGCCAGGAAGGGCCAAAGGCCTGAACCATGGGATGATCACTCGAAACACCGCTTCTGCCGGGGTAGACCACGGGCACCCGCTGGCCCTCCCCAAACATTGGCGAGGCAAGCCGCATTTCAACCTCGACCAGATCACTGTACATTCCTCCGGAACACCCACAACAACTGATGAGCAACAACCCAGCCATGATTTTCTGCATTTCCTCTCCCTCTGTGGTATTGCTCCACAAAAACAAAGCCATCCGGTCAATAAAATGACAGTCTTGCACGCAACCAGGTATGGGAATTTTTTTCCCGTTTGTCCCCATGGAGAAGACTCGAACCTACGTCCAACACGGAATTTTTTTCTGATCCAACCCTCCCGCCCATCTTTTCTCTTCATTCCCGCCTTGATTATAAGCATTTTCCATGCCACCACGCCAAGCTTCTCCCCCGCACCTTCCTGAACAACCTCCAACGGCGTGCATATCCCCCGGAAACTGCCCGCCACAACCCTTTCAATTTTCTGGCGGAATGGCGGTCGGCAGAAAAAATGATTGCCAAAAAACCGGGATGGATTATACTTTTGAAGTTTATACTACCGCGATACCCAACGGGAGATTCCCCACAGAAGGAGTTGCAAAATGGCACGTATCACCGTCGAAGACTGCCTGAGCCAGATAGGCAATGAAAACCGTTTTTCCCTTATCCATCTTGCCGTTGAACGGGTCAAGCAACACCGCAAGAACGCCCCTTTTCTGGTGAAATGCAAAAACAAGGAAATTGTCGCCACCTTGCGCGAAATTGCCTCCGGCCAGGTGAGCTTTGCCACCATCAAGAATTTTACCGCCACCAAAGAGGACGCTCCCGCCCCGACCGCGCAGAAGGGTGATGAGCAGACAGAACAGGCATCCTATAACTGATGGAAACCGATTTTTACAAGACACTCGGGGTCTCCCCGGATGCGGCTGCCGAGGAAATAAAAAAAGCGTACCGCACGCTGGCCATGAAATACCATCCGGACAAGAATCCGGGAGACAAGGCGGCTGAAGAAAAATTCAAATCAGCCGCCGCAGCCTACGAAATTCTTGGCGATCTGGAAAAGCGGAAGATATACGACCGCTATGGGGTCGCCGGTCTGAAAGACAGCGGCTACAGCGGACCTGGCAATTTTGAGGATATCTTCTCAAGCTTTGGCGATATCTTCGGCGACATGTTCGGGGGCCGTTCCGGGCAAAGGCGCCAGGGTCCCATCCAGGGGAACGATCTGCGCTATGACCTGGGCATCAGCTTCATGGATGCGATGCATGGCGCGGAAAAAGAGATCGAGATCACCAAGCGGGAAACCTGCTGGACCTGCGATGGCACCGGCTTGCGCCCCGGCCACAAACCGGCGACCTGCGCCACCTGCAAGGGCCATGGTCAGGTGGTGCACGCCCAGGGCTTTTTCCGGGTGCAGACCGCCTGTCCGAAATGTCACGGCGAAGGCACAATCATTACCGAACCATGCAATGATTGCCAGGGCGAAGGACTTGTCAAGAAAACGAAAAAGGTGTCGCTGAAGATCCCGGCCGGGATTGACACCGGCGCCCGCATGCGGTTGCGGGGCGAGGGCGAAGGCGGCCGCAAGGGAGGCCCGCCGGGGGATCTGTATGTGATCATGCATGTGGAGCCCCATGAGTTCTTCCTGCGGGAGGGCAACGAGATACACTGCCTCTTCCCCCTGACCATGGTGCAGGCCGCGCTGGGCGCCACCGTGGAGGTGCCGACCATCAACGGCGCCAGACAACTGGCAATCCCGGCGGGAACCCAGCCCGAGCAGATCTTCACCCTGAAAGGCGAAGGCGTCCCCTCCCTCAGGGGCGGGAGTCCCGGCAACATGATCGTTGAGATCAAGGTTGTCATCCCGAAAAAGCTGTCCCCGCGCGAAAAGGAACTTCTCGCGGAGTTTGACGCCCTGCAGAAAGAACGGGGCGCAACCAAGGAAGAAGAGGGGTTTTTCAAGAAGATCTTTCACAAATTCGCCGATGAGAATCCTTGATTCTTCCTCACGGGACAGCGACAATGAGCGACCAGGCCTTGACGGCAAACCAACTTACCCATTTTGATGAAGCAGGGAATGCCCGCATGGTGGACGTGGGCGGCAAGAACGAAACTGTGCGCGAAGCAACGGCTTCCGGCGCCATTTCCCTCTCGGCCCAAGCGTTTCAGCTGGTGCGGGAAGGGAACATTGCCAAGGGAGATGTGCTCGGGGTCGCCCGGATCGCCGGGATCATGGCCGCCAAAAAGGTCGATGCCCTGATCCCCCTGACCCACCCCCTGGCCATCAACAAGGTCACTGTTGACTTTGATCTTAACGAGAGGACACACACCATAGAAATTACCGCCACCGTGGGAATAACCGGCAGAACCGGGGTCGAGATGGAAGCGCTCACCGCCGTCTCGGTTGCCGCCCTGACCATTTATGATATGTGTAAGGCTGTGGACAAAGGCATGATCATTAACAACATCAGACTGGAAAGGAAAATCGGGGGCAAAAGCGGAAAGTATCAACGAAACGGATAACGCTTGTTCAAGAAAGATATACCAAGGGAGTAAGACCGTGAACAGAGAACAACTTGAATATTTTCGCCAGAAGCTGGAGACCATGAGTCATGATCTTTTGCAGGAGGCTGAAAAAACCATCCACGAGATGACCGACAGCACGGAAAATTATCCCGATCCCACCGACCGGGCCAGCGCCGAATCCGACCGGAGTTTCGAGCTCCGCATCCGTGACCGCGAACGCAAACTGCTTGCCAAGATCAGGGAAGCAATCGAGCGCATCGATGAAGGCACCTATGGCATTTGCGATGAATGCGGCGACGAGATCTCGAGCAAACGTCTTGAGGCGCGCCCAGTGACAACCCAATGCATCGAATGCAAGACCCTTCAGGAAAACCAGGAAAGGGCACAAAAAGGCTTATAAGAGACCGCGATGCCTGAACTGCGCAAAGACCCGATCATTGGCCGCTGGATCATCATCTCCACCGAACGGGGAAAGCGGCCCACTGATTTCATTATTGAAAAAAGCGAGGGCAGGGGGGGGTTCTGCCCTCTGTGTCCGGGCAACGAGAACACAACGCCTCCGGAAGTTCTGAGTTACAGCAGCGTCGAGGGGCATCAGGCCAACAGGCCGGGCTGGGATCTGCGGGTTGTGCCCAACAAGTACCCCGCCCTCATCATCGAAGGCAATCTCAACAAGGAGGGCGATGGCCTCTATGACCGGATGAACGGAATCGGCGCCCATGAGGTCATCATCGAAACCCCGGACCACAACGAATCCTTCACCAGCCTGCCGCCGGAACGCATGATCAAGGTTTTTCTGGCCTACCGGGACCGTCTGCTCGATCTGGCCCAGGACCCGCGCTTCCGTTACGTCATGGTTTTTAAAAATTTCGGCGCCGCGGCCGGGGCCTCGCTGGAACACTCCCACTCCCAGCTCATTGCCCTGCCCATTCTGCCGCGCATGATCAGCTCCGAGATTGAAGGGAGTCTTTCCTACTACAAATACAAGGAACGCTGCATCTTCTGCGACATTATCCGGCAGGAAATAAACCAGGACCAGCGGGTGGTGGCCGAAAACGGCCTGTTCCTCGCCATTGTCCCCTATGCGCCCCGCTCGCCTTTTGAGATGTGGATCCTGCCCAAGCGCCATGCCTCTTCATATCTTGCCATGGATGACGACCATCTCAAGGCGCTCACCGCGATCTTTTCCGAATGCATGCGCCGTCTGGACACCTGCATCCCCAATGTTCCCTACAATTTTGTGCTGCATGGCGCGCCCTTACGCTCACAGCCCCTTGAGCATTACCACTGGCATTTTGAGATCATGCCCAAACTGACGATGATTGCCGGTTTTGAATGGGGATCGGGTTTTTACATCAACCCGATCCCGCCGGAAGAAGCGGCCCAATTTTTAAAAGAAGCGGCGATTTAAGACAGCAACTCTCACAACCCTTGGCAAGACAACAGGGGGGGATCAATGAAAAAAATACTGCTTGTTGACGACGAAGACAGCATCCATCTCCTGTACCGCGAAGAGCTGGAAGACGAGGGCTACGAGGTCCACTCGGCCCTCTCCGGAGAAGAAGCCCTGGCCCAGCTGAAGGTCATTATGCCGGATCTCATCATCCTCGACATCAATATGCCCGGCATCAACGGAATCGACGCCCTGCGCCGGATCAAGGAAATGAATCCCTCCCTGCCGGTGATCCTGAGCTCCGCCTACCAGGAGTTCAAACAGGATCTGGCCACCTGGGCTTCCGATGAGTACATCGTCAAATCATCCAACCTGGACGAGCTCAAGGCCGCAGTGAAAAAACATCTTGCCTGAAAGCCTGGGGTGCCGGGGAAAAACCGACCCATCCCCGCCTTCTGGCCAATGAGCGTCCCCGTTCCCCAAAAGCTAAAAAAAAGGCGGCTTCCACCCAAATTGTCAACATTTACCCGTGCCGAAGATGCGCGGAAGAGGTCTGTGAAGTGTGCTACTGCACATGAGCAGGCCGATGACAAAGCAGATTTGGTGCGGGTGAATGTTGACCAATGAACGACATGAAAGATATCCAAGGCCAGCGTGATTACCGCCGGATCAACATTAAGAAGGTCGGGGTAAAGAACATCTCCTACCCGGTCACGGTTCTGGACAAGGCCCGGAAGACCCAGAAGACCGTGGCCACGGTCAACATGTACGTCAATCTGCCCCACCAGTTCAAGGGCACCCACATGAGCCGGTTCGTGGAAATCCTCAACCGGTTCCACGGCGGGATAAACCTGAAAAGTTTTCATCGCATTCTTGAGGAGATGAAGATCAGGCTCCAGGCGGAAGCGGCCCACATGGAAATCACCTTCCCCTATTTTTTAAAGAAATCTTCCGGGCAGGGGCAATCGGTGGGCATGAATGAATACCGCTGCACCATGCATGGCTCTTTGGACAAAACCGACGACCTCACCCTGGAAATCCAGGTGCCCATTTCCCCGCCGCTTCCGTCCCAGATTGGTCAGGGCCTGCCCCGTTCCCTCGGTCACTGGGGCAGGGCCACCATCCGGTTGCGGTTCAAAAATTTCATCTGGATCGAGGATATCATCCAGCTGGTGGAAGAGGTGACTTCCCACGATCTCTGCTGGCCCACAGCGGAAGCCTGCACGGAATACACCCTTTCCGTGGAAAGCATTACCATGGCCCTTGGCCGCAAGCTTGAAAACCATCCGGCCATCGCCTGGTTTTCCGTCCTGGTGGAAAACCTTTCGCAAGGCTACAACACCTTTGCCTCTCTGGAATGGCAGGATGGCAACAACATGACCGTGTCCTGAACACATCTACCAAGCCCACTGTTAAAAAATATCGCGAGAAACAACCCATGCACCACGAGCTCCTCTTTGAAATCGGCACGGAAGAAATCCCGGCCGGCTATATCATGCCGGCCCTTTCCCAGTTGGAAAAAATCCTCGGCGACCGGCTCACCGGTCTGGCCCTGCCCTATTCCGGTCTGCGCACCGCAGCTACCCCCAGACGCCTTGCCGTGTCGGTCAGCGGCCTGGCAGAACGCCAGCCGGACCGGGAAGAGGAAATTCTCGGCCCCCCTAAAAAGGCGGCCTTTGACCAGAATGGCCAGCCCACCCAGGCAGCCATCGGCTTTGCCAAAACCCGGGGAGTCGAAGTCGAGGCCCTGCAGATCGTCGCTACGCCAAAAGGCGAATACCTCATGGTGCGCGTCGAACAGATTGGCCGCCAGACCGAGGAACTCCTTGCCGAGTTGCTGCCGGAGATCATCGCCAGCCTCAATTTTCCGAAATCCATGCGCTGGGGATCGGGCCGCGCCGGCTTTGCCCGCCCGATCCAGTGGCTGCTGGCCGTCTATGGCGGCAAGACCGTTTCCTTCTCCCTGGACACCATCACCAGCGGCAATATCACCAGCGGCCACCGCTTCATGGCCAAAGGTCCTTTTCCGGCGTGCTGTTTTGCCGATTATGTCGAGACCCTGCGCGCGGCCCAGGTCATGGTCGAACCGGAGGAGCGCCGCGCCGCGGTTCTTGCCGAGATCACCAGAGCGGCCCGGCAGGTGGGCGGGACGATTCTCCCGGATGACGAATTGGTGGACACGGTATGCAATCTGGTGGAGAAGCCTTTTGCCCTCTGCGGCGCCTTTGAAAAACGCTTTCTGGCCCTGCCCCGCGAGGTATTGATCACCTCCATGCGGGAGCATCAGAAATACTTTGCCGTGGTTGACAGCACCGGCAAACTCATGCCCCATTTCATCGCGGTGAACAACACGGGCACCAGGGATGCGAAGCTTGCCGCCGATGGCCACCAGCGGGTGATCCGGGCCCGGCTGGAGGATGCTTTTTTCTTCTTCAAGGAAGACCAGCGCCGCGCGCTTAAGGATCGGGTCGAGGACCTTTCC
>JAJZSH010000069.1 GCA_021822005.1 Deltaproteobacteria bacterium
TCCGATCTAGGTGACGCCCAGGGGGATGCCGGCGGTGACAAAACCGATGAACAGGGGCACGGCCGAGCAGGAGCAGAAGGGGGTGGCGATCCCCAGCAGGGCGGCCAGCACATTGCCCACGGCTTCGCGTTTGCCTGCGAGAATCTTGCGGGTTCTCTCCGGGGTGAAGAAGGAGCGGAGGATGCCCACCGCGAACACCACCAGGGCAAGGAGCATCAGAACCTTGGGCGTATCGTAGAGGAAGAACTGGGTGGCCTTGCCCAGGCGGCTGTCCGGGGGGAGGTTGAGCACATCGAAGGCGAGGAAATCGGCAAGGGGGGAAAGCTGCCTGTAGACGGCAAACCAGACGGCAAGCAAGAGGAGGCCGGTCGCAAGATAGCGCCTGGCAACGGCCGGGGAAAGAGGTTGCGCCTGCGGCCTGGTCTGTTCCGGTTGCGCCGCAAGATTGGTCAGCTTGATGGGCCGCATGGCTTTGTTTTCCTTAGTGTTATGTGCCCGCTGCAGGGCGAGGGGGCGCTGGCGGGAAGACAACATAGCCATATCACTATATAGCTATGTTTCGACATTGTCAAGGGGAGCGAATTGCATCAAAAAAATGTAACCGAACAGGGAGAAAAAAAGGAACATTGCCTCAAATTGTTGATAACCAAAGATATCAGGAGGTTGCCAGCCATGGGCAGACGAGAAAAAAGGGCTTACTTGGAGCAGATTCGGGACCGCTATCGCAAGGCGAAACGCGATGTGTGATACAGGGGTACTGCTGAGTTGTTTGCCTTCCGTTAGATTGCTGTTACTTTCGGTAAGGCCGCCCTGCCCGTGGGAGGAGGCAGGGCGGCTTATACACCACTTCAGGGAGGAGCTGAAAAACTGTTAGAACTTATAGCTTACGTCAAACTGATAGATATCAACCTGATCTTCCTTGGCGCTTGCATAATCCTCGTCACGCTCAAAACCGAACCAGCTAAAGCTTGTGCCCCAGTTCTTGCTCAGATCATAGCCAAGCTGCACCCGGTGTCCTTTATTGTTGGTCCTGGAAAGTCCGTCGCCGAAATCGGAGTCTGAGAGGTATCCGAAGAGAGAATCAGCCTCGACCACCGAGTAGGCATAGCCCAGCTTGAAGGCGCCGTATTTGGCGTCGGCCCCGAACACCCAGCCCAGGTCGGCATCCTCGGGTTTTTTGGGGAAGCTGCTGCCGGCCTGGCTCTGGCCGATGTTGCCGTCGGCCCCGAAGTTCTGCCAGATCTGGCCGTAGAGGGAGAGCTTGACATCGCCGACCGGAAAGGAGACATCGCCGTACAGGTCGCCGATGTTGAGCTCATACTTGTCCTTATCGACCTTATCCAGGTAAAAGGTGGAGTTGCCTTCGTTGATCAGGGATTTGCTGTAGGTGTGGTAGCCTGCGGCCAGGGTATACTTGGCCTCGCCCACCTTGCCGTTGTAACCGGCCTGCCCGGCCACCAGGGTGGCGGTATTGTCCTCATTCACCAGCTTGGCGCCGTAGCCGCCCAGGGTGGCAAAGATACCCTCCTTCTGGCCGTACTGACCGGTCAGACCGACCTGACGCACATTGCTGCCCCACAAAACCCACGAACTCTTGAAGGGATTTTCAGCCTGGCCGAGGGTGAAGGTAAGATCGTTCCACCTGTGCTTGGCGTAGGCGTAGTCAAGACGGATATCGCCGGTTTCAAAGGGCTTGGCCTCGCTCCAGGTGTCGTTGGCGTTGGTCGGGGTATCGTCGCCCGTGGCAAGCCCGGCGCCGACCTGCCAGTTCTCGGCCTTGTTCTCCCAGACGCCGCCGACCCGAAAGCGGCTCCGCCAGCGGTCACGGGAGATATCGCTGCCTTGCCCTTCCTTATAATCCCTGTCGCGGATATCGTAACGCACCCGCAAGTCGCCCTTGAGCTTGAGCTGATCGATGAACTCGTTTGCCAACACCACCTTGCTGCCGCCGGTTTTTTTGACTTCTTCCTCAACCTTTGCCGACACCTTTTTGTCCACCATGGCCTCAAGGGCATCGATGCGCTCCTGCTGGGCCTGCGCCTTGTTCCGCAGATACTCCAGCTCCTTCAAGATCTGCTCGTTGCTCATCCCTGCGCCCGCCATGGCGGCAGTAGGCAGAGTGAAACAAACGCCCAATGCGGCTGCTGCTGATAACATCTTTCTCATTTGTTTCTCCTTCCGTAATGTTTATAAGGATTTCTTTTCTCTACAAAATTGCCTTGCCTTAAAACTGGTCCACTCACCAGCAGGGGTTAAACTTGGTCTAGCCGGATATCATGAGCGACTCCTCCAGAAGTTGGGCCGCACCTTTGTAAAATGCATCCGCATCGGAATCGAGAATCGTGGCAATAAATGCAGGCGCCCACTGTTTCAGGTGTTCGTTGATAAACCCGTCCCGGGCACTTTCGAGATCTTTCAGCCGTTCCTGCCGACCCGCTTCATGGGCGGCAATCATTTCCCCGGTCAGATGACCCAGAAATTCGAGTTCAATGCCGATATGGTCATCCGGCGTACTGTACAGATCCTTCACCGCCATTCCTGTCTCAAGGTATCTTCGCCGGACATCAATGGTTTCATCGGCCATAAGCTGCCGGGATTCCGAGAGATACCAGGATGCATAAGGGATGGCCACCGGCTTGATCGGTCCAAGGAACAGGCGGGCAAATTCCATGCTTAATTCTTCCTGCAACTCTTCAATCCCGTCACCATGGCGACGGACCACCTCAACCATCCGGCGCATCCCCTGTGGAGTGTTTTCTTCCGTGTCCGCCGGAAGGTGTAGTGCAGCCAGTTCCCGCAAGAATTCCGGTGTCGGTTCAACGGAAAAAATTCGGGCCAGCAGGGTAAAAATATATAGTTCTCCGTGTCGTTCCTGCATACAGACGCTCCTTTGTCTTCAAGCGGTGCCTGCGCTCCCGCGACAGATACCGCAATTCTTTTAGCAGCCGCTATCCGACCGTGCCTAAGCCTTACTTACCCGCACAATCATGTCGGCATAGGCCGGGAATCCCATGATCGGGCTTAAGGCATCCGGGTCCACCAGTTCGCTGTGGCTCGGCGTGTAGTCCCTGCTCTTGTAAGCAGGACCAAGCCCCTGGCTGAACCGTCCACCGGAAGCAAAGGCTATCTTGATGATGCCCGGCCGGATACCGCCGGAGACAAAAACCTTGCCTTTGGTTGACTTGCCCAGCGGGTTCTCAACAACGATAAGGTCGCCGTTCTTGATTTTCAGCTTTTTGGCATCGTCATCGCTCATCCAGATGGTGCCCACGGAATAGGTGTTCTTTTTGAACTTCATGGCAACGGTCTTCATCGGCTCGTCACCGGTCGGCATCGCCTCCGGCACTTCGGCCTCGAACTCGTTGTTCATCGGTTGCCAGAGCCCTTCCGCCTTGATCTCACCCAGCCAGGGTACCATCTGGGTGCCGCTCATGGAATGATGTATCCGGCCACAGATCAACTGGAACGGATAGTCCTTGGCATACTTCTGGTACGCCGGGTTGGTATGGGGGTTCCACTTGGTCTCAAACCAGAAGAAGGTAGAGGGGAACTTGCCGAATCCTACCTCCTTGAGGCCCAGCGGCACATCGCCACCGGCTTTCTCGATCTTTTCGTTGTAGGATTTGTAACCGCCGAACCGCTTGTCTCCCTCGGTCCAGTCAAACACGAACTCGATCATCTTGGTGGAGGTGTTGGGGAATGCCTTGTTCGGCTCGTCGGCATTATGCTTTTTGAAGCGTCTCCAGCTCATCGGCCAGATGGCGACGCCGTTGTTGTCGCGCAGCCACTGAACGGTAACCGGCTTACCCTTGACCGTCTTCTTTTCATGGTCTACAGACGCATCCCCTTTTTCCAGAGATTCCGGGGTGCCGATCAGCTTGTAGCCTTCCGGATACTGGGGATAGGGAAGCGGTGCCCCAACGTTGACCCGGCCGGGGGCTACCTCCAGCATCTCATTGACAAAATCCTCTTCGGATTTGTACTTCTCCCAGAAATCGGAACCCTTGATATCCTTATCGCCGTAATCCACCAATTTTTTTGCCAGCGTGTTCATGATGTCGGTCGGCTTTTTGCACTGGTGCAACGGCTGGATAACCGCATCCCGATTGTAGATCACCTGGTGGGAAGGATAGATGTCGGCAAGACTCATCCGTTCGGCGTAGCTGGCCTCGGGCAGGATTACGTCCGCATAAAGGGCGCTCTCCAGATTGAGACTGTCGATGAACACCATCAACTCGACCTTGTAGTTTCCGGCGGCATCCTTGGCGGTCAGGGCCTCTTTCCACCGGTAGGGGGCGCTTCCGGTCAGAACAGCATTGCCGGTGCGCAGCAGGAAGGCCTTGATCGGATATTTGTGCCCACGGAACGGGCCGTACTTGATTTCGACGCCATGCATGAAGGCATTGGGATAATCGCCAACCACTTCATCCCATCCGGCAGGGTACTTGCTGCCGTAAAGATCCATGTGCAGGTGTTCAACCTCTCCTTCAACCTCCTTGCCGCCGATCATCCGCTTCACCTTGTTTTTCTTGAACTGCTTGCCGGTAGCGGAACCGCCCTTGTCGGACTTGACCAGTTCGGTATCAATGACGCCGCCGGGAGCCTCGTAGTTGCCGGTGATGACATTCAGAACCGTGCCGATGATGGAGCAGCAGTAGCCGTTGTAATGATGCCCCGGCGACTGCATGCCCCAGACCAGGGCAGCCGGCTTGGTGATACCGAACAGATGGGCAAGGTCTTCAATCTGTTTTTTGGCGAGACCGGTCCGGTTAGCGGCCCAGTCAAGGCTGAAGTAGCTCAGGCCGTTGATCGGATCTTTCTTGCTCCACCATCCCTTGAAGGCATCCATGAATTCGTCCCAGCCCTTGACACACTTTTTCATGGACCAGTCAATGTAGCGCCGGTTCGGATCGTTGGGGTTGTCGTTCTCGAGGATGTAGCGCAGCATGGCGGCAAAGAGATCGCCGTCGGTGCCTGCGCGGGGTGACAGCCACATGTCTGCGCGGGCTGCTGTATTGCTCAGTGACGGGTCAATCACCACCACCTTGCAGCCGTTCTCTACCTGGGCGCCGACGGTTCCCCGCTGTTCGTAGTAGATTCGTGTGGCGACAAAGGGGTTCCAGCCGTTGTAGATAATCAGCTTGGTCTTGTACTCATAGCTTTTCTTGAGTGAACCGTCCGGCTGGCGGACCAGTTGGGGACGCATGATGTCCGGCTCGATCCGCTTGCCTCCCAGCATCAGTTTCGGACCGTGACGACGGGGTGTGTCGCAGATTGAACCATGCTCCGCGCAGTTGGGGGTGCCGAAAGCAAAGAACAGTCGATAGTACTGGTCGCGGTCGGTCACGTCCCCGCAGTCCATGATGACCGATTCCGCGCCATGGTTCTTTTTGATCTTGGTCAGCTTGTCGGCGATGTGGTTGATCGCCTCATCCCAGGTCACACGTTTGAACTTCCCTTCCCCCCTGGCGCCGACCCTGATCATGGGGTACTTCAGGCGGTAGGGGGAGTAGACCAGTTGCTGGCCTGCCGCCCCTTTGGCGCAACAGGTTCCTGCATTCATCGGCACCGCTTTGTTGCCGTAGATCTTGGCGATCTTGCCGTCCTTCACCCACATTTCCATGCCGCACTCTGCCGGACACATGGCGTCGGCGGTATACTTGACGGTGTATTTTCCCATCTCATGTTGCATGGCTTGCGCTTCGGCGGGCGACAGCTTCGTCAAATGGATCAGGCCGCTCTGGGTAATTGCCGTTGACCCGGCCAGCGCGCCGGCATATTGCAAAAAGAGTCTTCTTGATATTTGCATGGTTTCCCTCCTTATTCGTTGAGATTGTCGTCGGCAAGCTTGTTGAACGGGTTGGCATCGCGAAGAAGGATGTAGAAGCTCTTCGGTTTGGTGCCGAATTCGGGCTGCCAGAGTTCCGTCTTGTTGGAACGGATCAGTTTGGCAATCTCGCTGTTCGGGTCGTTCAGGTCGCCGAACACCCGCGCAAGGCCGGGACAATTCCTGACACAGGCAGGTTCTTCAATTCCTTGGGCAAGCCGATGGCTGCAATAGTCGCACTTGTCGACAACCCTCAGATCTTTGGCGTTTTTACCGCGTACCTCCTTGACCTTCTTCGCAAACGGCCTTGGATCGTTTTTCACCGGCAGGTGAGGGTGAGCATAGCGAGCGCCGTAAGGACAGGCTGAAATGCACCTGCCGCACCCGATGCAGAGGTCTCTGTTCACCATCACAATACCATCTTCACGCTTGTAAGTTGCTCCCTTTACCGGGCAGGGGTCGATGCAGGGCGGCTCAGCACAATTATTGCAGAGCTTTGGTAAGAAGTGGCGTTTCGCATCGGGATAGGAGCCTTCCTCGGCAAAGTCCACTTTCGAACGGAATTTTCCTATCGGAACGGCATTTTCCATCTTGCAGCTTACCTGGCAGGATGTGCATCCGACGCACCTGCGCAGGTCCACCAACAGACCATACTGTTTGGACATGTTTGTTCCTCCTCTTGTGGGTGATTCATGCACGGGCAGCCACTTCCGACACGGGATACACCACCGACGTGGAACCGGTACGGTTGCTACGGCCAGCATGAAAAAAACGGGTAAAAGGGGTGATGATTCTGAAGCGCGTCAGGAAACAGAGGGAGGACGGTAGATCTGCCAGACAAACAGTTCCGGCATTGCCTTGGGGGTGAATGACAGATAGAGGAAGGAACGTCTTTGCGGGAGCGGGATGCATACAATCGACGGGATAAGCGCAAACGTGCAGGCAAAAACAGGACAGAGCGGCGTGGAGCAGGGATCGGTTTCTTGTCCGCATTTGACGGATGTTGTGCAGCAGGAGGAGGAGGCAGAGGCAAGGCCGGCAGATCTAAGGCCGGTGGAGGCAAGACCGGTGCTTGTGGCCAGCAGACAGGCCACAAGCACGGTAACAGCTATCTTGGAAAAAGCTATTCGCATGCCGTTATTGGAGTCCATGCCGATGGCATTGTCAAGCGGAATTTTTTGGCACGGAGTCGGGGGCTGTCTGGGGAATACGGGACTGAGGCTGGGGCGATTTTATTCCTTGCCGTGGTTCTCAGGCCAGGGAGAGCAGGAGCGGGGCAAGCAGCCTGGGATCGCAGTGGGGCGCGCTTTCCGGGCTGACCAGCGGACAATCAATGAGCTGGATACCCATCTCCATGAGTTGCCGTCTGTCGATCCCGCCCTCGTACTCCCCGTTTTTTCTGTCGACCAGCACACAATTCAGAAAATGATGCACCGGGGTGTGGGGAAAATCTTTTTTCAGCTGGAGCAGCAGGACATCAATTTGCTCCATGAGATTCATGCCGTACGTTTCAGGGTCATTGCCCATGCTTGGGATGTAGATTTTCGGGCAGACATTGCCGGCAATGGCCGCGGCAACACCTTCCGGCATCAGGGTGGCGATGAGACTGGAGTAAAAACTCCCCATGGGGAAACAGATCAGTTCCGCAGTGGCGATGAGCGAATGCAGCTTGTTGCGGATTTTCGGCCGCACCTCCGTGGAACCGTCCTTCCGGTCGGTGAGATACAGCCTGACAATTTTTTCCCGCAGCGGCAGCGCCTCCTTGCCGGTCAACAGGTGCTGTCCCACGATTCTTTCCCCGTTGGCAAGGTCCGCGGCAAGGTGGAGAAAATTGTTCACCACCGGCCGCACCAGGCCGCGCACCTCGACAAGTTTTGAAAAGATGAAGATTACCGGATCAAGATGCCTTCTGTTGTCAAGATACCCCGCCGCCAGGATGAGATTGCCGATACTGGCCCCCTGCAGCCGGAAACTCTCCGGCATGTTCTCAAGAAAGATCCGCAGATGATGGCGGATGATCTTCCGCATGGGATCAGGAACCGCGTCAACCAGCCTGTGCCTGCCCCTTGCCATCATGGTCAGCTCTTCCGACAGCTCCTGCCGGGTGGAATGTCCGGAAAGGCGATGGGAAAAAAGGGTGTAAATCTCCGGATTCCCCTGCACGGTCTGATCGGCCAGGTCGATCAGACGGGCGCGGATGTCTCCGATGGAAGGCATGTGAAAGGCGTTGCGCAGCTCCGCCGAGCTCCCGCCGGAGTCAAAGGCGGTCATGATGTGGAGTGAATTGTGGGTGTAGGCGGTCAGCTCACGGCTGAGCCCGCGCAGGGCGCTGCCCCCGCTGAAGAAGGCAAGGCGCGGCCCCAGCTCGGGGGATTTTTTGTACAGGGCCAGCCTGACGGGGTTCGGCAGGGTCACCTCCCGCAACACCTGTATCTTCATGGGCGCACCATATCCATCCCCCAGCCGGAGACTGGTCAGCGGCCAGGGCTTTGACGGCTGGAAAGAATTGTGAGGCAGGCATCGGCGGCCTTGTCAAAATCCACCCCGCCGGTCGCCTCAAAAACCCGGCAGTTGCCCAGCAGATCGGCATAGGCCTCCGGTCCGGGATCAAGGGGTTCGGGCTCGCCTTCTTTCCCAAGGTGAAAAAGCCCGGTACTCTTCATGAATGCCGGGAGCAGGTCGGTCCGTTCGGCCAGATCAACCTCTGAGATGACCAGGGGCTGGCCGTTCCGCTGCCAGTTCAGGATGAGCAGCGCCTCCATCGCCGCCAGCAGTTGAAAGCGGTCCCGGCCGAAGCACGCATCCACCGGGACATCGTACTTGTGTTCAAGATCCCAGAGGGATTCCGGGGCCAGTCGGGCAAAGTCCTCGCGTTCGGCCCGGGGAATCACCTGCATCAGGTCCGGGTTGTTCAGAGCGGTGCCGGGATTGATCCGCGGCAGCTTGGCAACACCGCACATGCTCAGTGCCCCGCCGATAAGCCTGACCAGCAGCCGGTCATTGCTGACAAAGGTCGCGCCCCTGCTCATGAGGTGCAGGGCAAGGGTGGATTTCCCCATGCCGGAAAAACCGGCCAGGCCGAGACCGGCTCCGGCAATGCTCACCGCAGCGGCATGTCCGAGCAGACAGCCCTGCTTCAGTTTCCAGCTGATAAACCTGTTGTTGATGAAGTTCACCACCTGATTGGTATTGGCAAGACATGGGCCGATGGCGGTATTGTCGGCGCCGCCGAAGAAGAACACCATGCCGGTGAGGCGCTTGCGCACGACCCGGCCCCCAGGAACATCGAGATACTCTTCCTTGATCTTTCGTTTGCCCGGATCGGGGCTTCTGGGGATGAAGGCTCGGCTGAAGGAAGGCGGGGGAGCCTCATGGGCTGTTATCTCAATATCCGGGGCGGTGTGGCCGCCATCATGGCAAAAGGCGCCGAAATACCGCCTGAGTTCTTCCGCCAGCCCCGCAGAATTTGTCCCCAGGGCAAGGCGGCAATCGTCAAAGAGGAAAAAGACCTGATGTGTCGCCTGATACTCCTCTCTGATCAGAAGAATCATCTCTTTTCTGTTTTTCGCATCATCTATGTGCATGGCGGTACCTGTGCCTGGACATATTCCGCATAGCGCCAGGCGGCGTCAATTCCCTGTGCTTCAAGCAATCCCCGGAAGCCGCCGAAGGCGGAAACCTCGAAGACCACAGGACCGTCCCCGGTCTCCACCACATCCACGCAGGTGAAGTCGAGGGCAAAAGGCTTCTGGGCCCGGTGTGCCAGGGCGATGATTTCTTCGGGAGGGTCGTAGGGGGTGTATTTCCCTCCCGAGGCCGTTGTGGTGTTCCAGGCTCCGGTTTCGGTGGTCCGGGCATAGGTGGTCAGATATTCCCCGCCGAGGAAGACCACGCCCAGGTCACGGCCGCGCAGGTCGATTTTTTTCTGGATGTACATGACCGGGTTGTTTTCCCTGTATTTTTCAATGCTCCTGCGGGCGTCCGGCCCCGGGGAAAGCACAAGCATCCCCCGCGCCTTTGTGGAGTACAGCGGTTTGAAGACCGCGCTGCCATATTGATCCACAGCCGCCAGCGCCCTGTCCACCTCCTCGGTGATGGTCAGCGGCGGCATGGGGATGCCGGCAAGCTGCAGGGAAATGGTGCATGCCAGTCTGTCAAGAACGCGGATGATGCGGGCCGGATCGGAAAAAATCGGCAAGCCGCGTTCCGAGAGGAAGCGGAGCACCTCCAGGCGGTCCAGCAGGTCGGGAGAATAACTGGCGCCGATTTTCTTGATGATCAGCGCATCCAGGCTGCTCAACTCCGTGTCTTCATGCCAGACCTTGCCTGCAGGCAGATCAAGGCGGATCTTGTCCGGTTCCACCAGCAGGCGGAACCCGGTGAGATTTTCCACGGCATCGGCCAGTCTTTCCGACGACCAGCCGCCTTTGATGCCGACAACGCCTATTTTTTTCACAGTGCGCACCTTGTTTCAGTAAAACATTATGCCATCGGGCAGTTTGAATTTTTCCCAGGGCCTTCCCTTGTGGGTGAGGATTTTTTCGAGGAGAAAGTGGGAACGGAGAAACATTTCATGGGCGAAATCGTTGTTCAGGGCAAAACGGGTCGAGGTATAGAATGACCGGGCCAGGGCCAGGGCCATCCGGGCTTCGAAGGTCGAGTCCGTCTGTTCATGGGCAAAACTTTTTGCCAGTTCATACATTTTTCGGCTCACCCAGTTGAGGCGGTCGCGGAGCTGTACCTGGAAAACGGGCTGCCGGAAATTGGAGATGATGAAGACGGAAACATCCTGGACATAATCGGCAGGTTTTGACCTGTAGAGATCAATGAACTGAATGCGTTTCTCCCTGTCGTTATGAATGATATTGTTGACATTGAAATCGCCGTGGATAAAGACCGAGAAGGGGGCTGCCAGCTCATCTTCCAGGGAAAGGCATTTTTCCAGAAGCTCATCGGTTGAGATGATTTTTGATTTGCCGATGTCCTGCCGGACACGGTGGAAGTCCGGATGGATGGCCAGGATGCTGTTCAACCGCGCCATGATCTGTTGCACAGCGTAGCAGTTCACCACCTGTTCGTGCCGGGTCTGCTGCCAGACAGCCCGGACGGTTGTCGCCAGGACGAGCCAGCATTCCTGGAGCTCCTGCAGTTCGCCGTTTAAAATGATCTCTTCAAGGGTTCTGCCCGGAATGAATTCCACCAGCAGGGAGGCTGTTTCCGCATCCTCACGGGAGCTGAAGATCTTCGGGGCAAGGCCCGGGAAAAGATTTTCCCATTGTTCGATATTCCGCTTTTCGGCGAGGATCTTGTCTCTGTTGCCCTCCTTGAAGATGCTGCTCTGGATCTGCGGCAGGAGGTGCTGGTCATTGCCCTGCTGGAGTTTCCGGATGCGGCAGCCGGATCTGCTCCCGAGAATCGAGGAGAAATCCAGCTCGGACAGGCTGCCGCAGGCGCCGGTTCTGTGCAGGGTCTCTTCCAGGACCTGGAACTGGTCGATTTTGATTTTTTCGCCGAGGATGGCCAGCAACAGGGCCTCTCCGATATTGAGCAGCGCGTCGCCCATCCTTTCCAGATAGCGGAAGATGAACAGCACGGTGATCAGGTTTTCCGTATTCCTGCCGTTGCGGAGATCATCCATGATCTGGTCGAAGTTTTCCTTGTAGGCGATATCGATCAGGTTTTCCGCCCGGCAGATGGCGAGGGCCTTTGCCATCTCCCCTTTTTCCAGGACCGGGAGCACCTGTTCCAGGTGTTCGGCAATGATGGCGAAAATCCGTTGATAGTCGAAGCGCTGCAGATCGGAA
>JAJZSH010000070.1 GCA_021822005.1 Deltaproteobacteria bacterium
GGCTTTAGCTCCGTAGATTAAGACCTTTACCACAAAGAAGAACGCGGAGACCTGGGCGCGTAAGGTTCAATCGGAAATGGAGCAGGGGACTTTTATCTGCTCCAAAGAGGCTCAACGTACAACCCTTCGTGAAGCCTTGGGGCGTTATGCCCGAGAAGTCTCGATTGAGAAAAAGGGGCGTGCGCAAGAACTGCAACGCATAGCGATTTGGCAACGGCATCCCTTGGCGGAGAGGTCGCTTGCGTCTCTCCGTGGGGCCGATCTTGCGGCATATCGTGATGAGCGGCTTGCTGTGGGCAAATCGTCGAACACGATTCGCCTGGAGTTGGCCATCATTTCCCATCTTTTTACCATCGCCCGTAAGGAGTGGGGCATGGAGAGTCTGGCTAACCCTGTGCAGATGATTAGGATGCCGAAGGCTTCGGCATCCAGAGACCGCCGTTTGGAAACTGGCGAGATTGACCGATTGCTGGAGGCCGCCGCCAAATCAAAGTCTCGTGAGATTGGCCCAATAATTGAGATTGCTCTGGAGACGGCAGCGCGGCGTGGCGAGATCGCGGCCATGCGCTGGGAGCACATTAATTTTGAAAAAAGGACGTGGTACATCCCGGAAACGAAGAATCTTACGCCGCGAACGGTGCCGCTTTCTCCGAAGGCTTTAGAAGTGTTGCGGCTGCTGCCGCGTAAAATCAGCGGTCGTGTTTGGGGTGTGGAAAAAGACAGTATTACCCAGGCGTTCGGCCGGGTTTGCCAGCAGCTGCAAATTAAGGGGTTGCGGTTTCATGATTTGCGTCATGAGGCCACTAGTCGGCTTGTCGAAAAAGGTTGGCCTAGGAGTCACGTAAGAGCTATGACTGGCCATAAGAATTCCGCCATGCTTGATCGATATACCCATCTTCGTGCCGAGGATCTGGCGGCGAAGCTAGGTTAACCAGCTTTTCGTCCCGCGATTTTGCCACCCTGTCCAAGTTCGGCTTGCTTCTGGCATGAGCCCGTGTTATATTTTTATATAATTTAAGCAAGGAGATTACACCATGCACACAACCTGTCTGCGCAAAGTTGGCGGCTCGGTGATGCTGGCCGTTCCACCCGCCATCCTTGAAGTGCTGCATTTGCAAGCAGGGGCCACGGTTGGCGTCGCTGTCGATGACGGCCGGTTGGTCGTTGAGCCCCAGCGACACCGCTACACTCTGAAAGAGCTTCTGGCCCAATGCGATCCCAAAGCAAAAATCAACGACGAAGACCAACAATGGCTTGAGGCTAAGCCGGCTGGAGGAGAGCTGCTTTGAAACGGGGCGAAATTTATCTTGTGTCGCTTGACCCCACCTCCGGGCATGAACAACAAGGGATGCGCCCAGTTTTGATTGTTTCGCCAACGCCGTTCAACCGGGTGACGAGGGTTCCAGTAGTGCTGCCGATTACAACTGGCGGTGATTTCGCCAGAACAAAAGGTTTTACCGTGTCCTTGTCGGGGGCCGGCACAGAAACTACCGGCGTTATTCGTTGCGATCAGCCTCGCGCTCTTGATCTTGCAGCCCGCCGTGCCAGGAAACTCGAAAGCATCCCGGACCATATTATGGCCGAAGTGCTTGCCAAGGCGGTCACGATTTTTGAATGAGTAAGCAACTTAAAAAAACCGCCTACTTTCCCGGCGGCCCGGATCGCCGCCGCCCCCTTCTCTTCTGATCTGACCATTCCGAATAACTGAGCCGCAGAGCGCCCGTTTTTCACCTTTCCAGGAATCCGCCGGAGGCGGAAGGGGGCTTGCCTTTCTTTATCCGATGTTTTAAGTTGTGATTTCGTGAGGGATGCGAGTTGAGTTACCGGGAGGCCGCCCACCAGGGCGGCCTTTCCTTTTGGTGACACCTGGTGCTCCGGCCGGAGATCCGCTTGTCACCATTTTTTGGTGACAGCCAGAAGATCCTCGATGCCGGCATTTGTCACCATAGCCAAACCCTGTTGCAACATGGTGACAGAATCCGGGAGACCTGGCCCCGGATCCGTCACCATTTATCGTCCCGCCTGTTTTTCTCGTCCAAGGCTGCGGCTTATAGTCTGCTGCTGCTGTTGCAGCGTTTTAAGCGCCGCCTGTTTCACCCTCGGCGCGACCGGGGCCAGCTGCACCGATTTCTGAGCCTGGGCAATTCCTTTTTCAATCCCTTCCGCCTGCTTTTCCAGCGCCCGACGGTGGGTTAGCCGTTCCGTCGCGGTTTCCGCAAACTTGCCGGAAACCGGGTGGCGCAGCTCCTTGAAGTCCGCCCCGAAGCGTTCAACGTCCTTTGCCAGCCGGTCAAGTAACTTGTCGGTTTCCTTGTCGATGGAAACCCCCTGCATCAGGCGGCCATGCAGCCGCAATGCGTCAAGGGCAAGCTCCTTGCGATCCGGCTGCGCGGCACTCTCCTTGACCGCCTGCCGCGCCTCGGCAATATCGCGGGTTGTCCGCTTTTCCAGCCCGGCGAGATATTTTTCCCGGCTGGCCCGCTCCTGGGGCGAAAGTTTCACCGCCTTTTCCGACGGGGCCGGGTTCACAAGGTCGTTGATCTGTTCCCGGTAGCGCACGGCGTCTTTCGCCAGGGCGCGGACGGTGCTTTCAATGGCCTTCTGTATGTCCGCCTCGGATTGCAGGAGCGCCCGCTTGATCTTCCGCGTTTCGCCCATGAGGGCGGCGCGTTCCGGGCTTTTTGACTTGGTGACGCTTTTAATCTGGTCGTTGATCCGGGCCACGGTGTCAAGGATCGCCGCCCGGTGCTTTAAGGCGTTGACGTCCGGGGCTTTCTTGTCCAGTTGTACCCGGAGCCAGTTTTCTTTCTGCCGCACCCTCTTGATCCCGGTTTCTATCTCGGCGCGGATCGCGTCGGCGTCCTTCGGCCGGTCACGCTGCAAAGTCGAAACGTGGTCAAGCCCGACGGCCCGCAACTCCTGGGCGAAGCGATCACGCAAGACGAACAAATCTCCCGGTTGTAGCCGTAATTTTTTCCCGCCGTCGCGGTGGTGGCAATTCAGGACTATGTGAACGTGGGGCTTGTCGGCGTCTTGGTGCTTCCCCACCACATAGTCAAAGCCCTTTTCCCCGAATTGCTCTTGGGCAACCCGCCGCGCGGCGGCCAGGGTGCGTTGCAGGTTTTGCGGCGTGTTGTCGGCGCCGGCTGAAAAAATAATGTGGGCCACGTCGCGGGGTAGCCGTTTCATGCTCGGCTTGGCCCGGTCAAATTTCTTTGACCATTCATCGTATAGCCCGGCGATTTCCCCTTCGCCCCGGTAAAGCATCCCGTCGTGGCCCTCAAGCTCGACCCTTTCTTTCTCTTCCTTGTCCGCCCGGCCGACGTAATCCATCATGAGCCGGGCCTGATACCCCCGGCCGTAGGAAACGACTTTAACCACGGCCTCGGCCCGGCCGGAGTGGGCCGCCTTCACGTATCCAGGCGAGGCCAGCCGGAGCCGCAACGCGGCGGCGGCGCTATTCTGGCTCTTGCCTCCCTTTTTGACGCGCGGGGCTTGCTCCTGGGCGCGTTGTTGTTCCTCATTCGTCCTTTTCGAGTTCACCAATCACCGCCCTTGTAAGTTGCGTGGCATCCCAAAAGATGCGGCGCATATCGGCAAAAAGCATTTCAAGCTCCTTGGGATCAGGCGTTTCGTCGATATTGAAGCGGTGCGCAATCTGATTGAGGTTGTTGCCGATGCGGGAAAGGTCGGTGCGAATCGCCTTGACTTCGGTGATCAGCCCGGCCGTGTCCGCGATCCGCGGCGCCCCCAAGTAGGACTTGAGGGCCAGCCGGATCAGTTTTGATCTGTTCCCCCCGGTTTCCGCCTCGGCCCGGCGATCAATCGCGGGGCCGAGTTCTTGAAGGCGGATTCTTACCGGGTGATCGTCTTTGGGTTTTGGCATCTGTTCTTTCTCCTGGCCGGGTTCCCTTTAGGGAGGGGCCACCCTTTTTCGGGGCCGGCGGCCCCCGGAAAAGCGGGATAAAGCCATCGGGCTTAGCAATTTGTACAACAAATTGCGTATCCCGCCTCTTGAAAACAGCGCGCGGGAAGCGTTGTTTTCCCCTGCTTTTTGCCCCTTTTGGGCAGTTTTGAATTTCCGCGATTTGTAACTTGGCTCATTTGGGTTGTGACCGGACGCATTTTGTCTGTAACTCCGTTCGGTTCATCTGTGACTCGGACGATTCCGGTTGTAACTTTGGGAAAATGGCTGTAATCGCCCCCTAACAAAAAAGAGCAAAAAACTGCCGGTTGAAGTAAGGGGGATGTGAAAAGCGCTCCTTTGGTGTTTGACGAAAGCGGAGCGGAAACCACACCCCTGATACCGGTCTGTGTGGCCGCTATCAGGGGTAATGGATTGGCTTGGAACTTGGCCTTGAGGCTGTGGGGCGGAGGGGGAAGGGCATCCTTCCCCTTGAATGATTGGTGCATGTGGTGCACCTATTGAGGGTCGATTGGTGCATGTTATGCACCTGTTTTTCTTCTGTCGCTGGTCGTTGTTCTTACTGCTGCAACGAAAAGAGCGCTTTTCACATCACCTTTGAATACCGGTCTGGATGACCGGTATTGTTTTCCGATGCCGTATCACTGGCGTTTTTTTAGTCAAGGCAGGTCGATGGCATACGCTCTTGGGACAGACCCAGATGACGAGAGTTTTTGCGCCGTCTGGTATCAACTTTTCGCAGATGGTGGGGGTCTTGCATTTCCGGCATTCTTTGGGGCATTCTTCGCCTACCCCCTGAAGAAAAGCCCTCAGAATGATTTTTTGGTGCGCCGTTGTTTTCTCGTGAGCCATAGAATAGTTCTCCTGGAAGGCTGTTATTAGTCGATTTGGATGTTACGGACATGGGGCGGCTGTTCCGCCACCCACGCCAAGGCGAAAAGGATTGGGTCTGCTTTGGCCGGAAAATCGTGACGCCCTGCGAGTTGGGCGTAATATATCTTCGCTCGGCGGCCTGTTAGCTTCACCCTCGTGGATACCCAATTTTTCTTGTCCTGTATCCCTGGTATCTTCTCGGGATTCTCGCCGCAGGCTAGGTAGTGCAGAGCGATCCCCACGCCGTTCAGAAGTGTTGGACAGCGTAACGAGGGGGGAAGTTTAACCGTCACCTCGTCAGGGATAGTTTCAGGCAGTACCGCATTGCAATTCTCGTTTTCTGGCATGGTTTACCCCAATAAGAAGTAGTTGATCAGAACGGCAATGACGCAACCGGCGGCCATCCACATCACAAGACGGTCAATGATTCCGCGGAGGGGGAGAACGTGCGTTTCAATTATTTCCCGCTGTTCATCGCTCATTTTGCACCTGGGTAGCCAACGGGCCTCGATAGCCAGAAATGCTCGCAACCCTCCGATAAACGGACTCATCGCGAGTACGAGCATTACGAAGTCATAAAGCCCTCGATGATCTGGAGGAACTGGCACAATGGCCTTCCAGATTGGGGGCAAGCAAGTGGCAATTGTTGTGCTGATGTAAAGCACCACCAACCCCATCCCCATCATTGCAAAATAGTTTCCGCGTGTTTGTTTCATGCTGTTTTCCCTGGTGTTCATTTGCCATCTCCCTTACGAGTTAATCATACATTCCTTCAAAGTCTCTCTTGCTAGATACGCCACCGCTGGCCGGTGGGGGGGAGAGTCCTTTAAGCATTGAATATGCCCTTGCTGCGCCACCTCCTCTTACGCCCCACCCATACGCCCCCTGTATGCCTTTCCCTGCTCCCTTCATGCCCATTTTCACGCCCTTGGCGATTGAGGAAGTAACCAACCCCATCCCGGCCGCGATCCCGGCGGTTGATCCTGCCGACCCCCCGGAAAGCAGTGAGGCAAAATCAGGAACCTTGAGGATCAGGGCGATACTCACCATCGCCCAAAAGACCGCAAAGAAATACTCGCGCGTGAAAATCTCCCGCGTTTTCTGGGCGGAGTCGATGAGCTGGGCAAGGCTTTCGTTCAGGCCGAAGATACAGATGGAAAGTACGATGGAGGCAAAGACGATCAACAGGCCATAATTGAAAATGCCCCGGAGCCACGACCAGAAGATGAACCGCGTTTGATTGAACGCGGCGAAGAAAATACAGATACCGCCCACCAAGTAGAGAATGTGGAGGCTGAAAAACCCCATGACCATGATTGCCATGAAAGCGCCGTAGAGAAAGGCATAGATGATGGTCAAGGTGATAATGGCAAACCACATCTTCACTTTGAGGAAGTCGAACATCCCGGCGGTTGCTTCAATGGCCTTGGTTGCCCCGTCGAGGCGGCTGATCATTTCGTCCAGGGCTGTAAAGGCACCGAAGGCATCAGACGCGCCGCCCATGCCTCCGGCAGCGAGGGCCTTCGCCGCAAAGAAATCCGACAAGTTCATGAACAGCCCGGTTATTGTCGGGGTGATGACGCTGCTATAGGCGTTGGATTCCATGATGGTGGCGTGGATCACGATGACGAGGCCAATGCTGGTCATCATTTGTTTCGTGGCCTCCTTGAACCAACACGATGCGATTCCGTAGCCAGCCACCACGATGTACAGGGTCACAAAAACACGGATGAAACCTCCAAAGGATTGCATCAGGCCCGGATATACCGCCTCATGGAATTTTTGGAGTTGTATGCTCATTTTCCAGAAAAGTTCGTTGGAAAACCCCTGGTAATCCTGGGAAGTGGTTTCTCCATTACTCTTGCCGTTCCAGTCGGCTGCGGATGGCGACAAGTCCCAGTTGGCCCGGTCGGCATATGCCGGGGCCGGGTTGATAGCTAGCGTCAGGGTTATAAGGCACAGCAAGAGCAACAGGCCGCGCATGGTTTATTCCTCCACCTTGAACAGCCGCCGGTAATCCTTTCCGGTCATGTTTTTGGGGTCGTATCCCTCCTTCCGCATTTCCTTGGCAACCCAGCTTTCACGTTCAGGTGCCCTTGCGTTCTTTGCCTGTCCTTCGAAAGACGGTAGCGGCGTCATGTCTTGAGTCGTAGGCTGCGTTCGGTCGATGTCTATTGCCTCCGCATCCTCTTTCTTCTGCCCGGAGCACCCGGCCAGAAGCGCCACGATTACCGCTGCTGCCACCAGTCGCTTTCTCATGGTCATTCTCCCGCATTCATGATTTTACGTTGATCGTTTCGCGTCATGTTCTTTGGATCGTAGCCCTCTTTTCGCAACTCCTTGGCGGCCCACCCCTCGCGCGGTTCGCTGCTTTGGGTCTGGATGCGCTGTTGCATGGTCGCGTCGCTCATGCCCTGGTAATTCATCAGGGCATAGCTCTCTTGCATCCTGGCCCCCACCATCGTCAGTTCTGCCAGGGCCTTCAAAATCTCGGCCAGAAAGCGGTTGGTCAGGTCTTGGGCGTCCTTGATATTCGCGGTTTCGTCTATCTGCTTAGTCAGGTCTTCCAGCGCCTTCATGCGCTCCGGCATGGCCCGCAAAATCTCGTCGCTGGCCTCGATATTGCCCCGGAGCGAGGCTTGCTTGACCTGAAAAACCTGATCCAGCCGCTTCAATTTCTCCACATGGTTTTTGATGTCACGCGGGTCGATCCACGTTGTGTCAAGAATCTTGCCCACGGCCACAAACCCATCTTCCCCGATTTCCAAACCGTCTTGGCCGAGCGAAAACCATTTTTTCGCCATGCCCTGAATCGTGGTTGGCGTGGCCTCAAGTTTCTTCTGGATTCGTTGCAGATCGCGAACCATGCTCATTGCCCGGTTGTAGTTGCCCATCACTGCCCGCCGCGCCGCTTCCGCTTCGGTCTTGATGCCGCCCAGGGTTTCAACCTGCTTCTGCAATTCCGCAAGCTGCTTTTGCGCCTCCTTGAGTTGTTCGATATGCTGCTTTGCGGCGTTCATATCGAACACGGGCCACTCGGCAAGCGCAGGCGCGGGGATCGCCAGCGTCGCCACCAGAAGGGCGCTAATCGCCTTCCGTAAACGGGGAGTTCTATTCATCGAGGTTTCCTCCTTGGCTAGTCTTGTGAGGTGCAGTGGTAGGAGCTTCGGGGGAACGCGAGCCATGCAACGCATCTCCCGCGATAGCTTGCCCAATCGAAGTTCACCAGCTTTCCGCCGTTTTCGCGGAGTCGGTCATAGGTGGCAGCGCCTAGGTAGTCGCCTATTTCTGCGGGGGAGAGATTCGAGAGGACGATAGTGGGACGCATCGCCCGATATCGGGCGTCGATCACCTGGAAGAGGATGATTTTTTCCGATTCGGAGCCATATTGCCTGCCCACTTCGTCGAGGATCAGCAAGTCAACGTCGCCAAAGCGGGTGATGACTTCCGCTTGAGTCTCTTCCGTTTGCCGGTCCCACGTGGCCCTAATGCGTTGGATGATCTCGGCCACGGTCAGCAGAAGGCTCGAATACCCCTGCTCACTCACCTGTCGTGCTATGGCGCAGGCTAGATGATTTTTCCCGGTGCCGATATTTCCCCGCAGCACGAGGCATGTTCCCCGGGTATGCAGTTGCCGGAAGTCGGCGGCATACTGCCGACAAATCGCGAGGGCTGCTTGCTGCTCATGTGATTCCACCCGGAATGTGTCGAAGGTGCAATGCATGAAGCGGGGAGGGATCGCGGTGCGGTCCATGAGCCTCCGCAGCTGTGCTTCGCGTCGGCAGTCGGGACAGCCGATGGGCAAGACCGGGTACCATTGCTTTTGCTGCTGGTTGTACACAGAGCGCAGCCACGGGCCGTGCGTCGGGCAATCCAGGTAGAGTTTTTCTTCGGCCTCGGTTTCGGTGGGGTCAGATGGACTCGACGACATTCTTCCTCCTCTGTTCGGCTGTTTGGGGGGTAGGGGGGATTTGGTGTTTTTTCAATACTTGGTAAGATTCAATACTTATTGGTTTCGGATTGACCGGGGCCTGTTGGACCGGCGCCGTCAAATCCGGTCGCGGTGAAATTGGGCTCGGAGCGCCATTTTCGGAGACGAGGTAATCGATGCCGCAAAAGGCGCCTCTTTTGATTTTCTTCTTGCCGTCTTCCGGCTGTTGGCCATCTGACCTTTTGGACTGTTTCGAGACATAGCCGGCTTCTTCCAGTTCGGCCAACAGGCCGAGGACTGCATCCCGACCGGAGTGTTTGGCTGTTTGGGCTGTCTGTTTGGTCAGGTGAGCAACAGAAACCTCCCAATCATCAGGCTTTCCGAGAAGATAGATCAGTAGACCACGAGCGGCCCAGGAAAGCCGGCTATCCTCGCTAATGGCTTTGTCCAGATGGTAGAAATTACTGTCAGGGCGAGGGGCACGACGTATAGCCATTGGGTTTACCCGTTCCTCTCCTGCCGCATTTTTACGGCGTTAGGGGGGCGACCAGGGCCACGCTTTGGGGGTGGAAGGGCACCTCCATCAAGTACGGCGACTACTGCCGCCACCGGGAACATGATCCGGTTGCCATTCCGCCTCGCCGGGATAAAGAACCTGCCCGCGCAGACAGCCTTGCGGATGCGACCGGTCGAGACATTGATCAGTTGGGCAAGTTCCTCTACCGACAGGGTGATCCGGTTTGGGTACTGGGCGCGGATGATGTCAAGTGTGGTGCTCATGGCGTCCTCACTTCTCCTGGTGTTGACTTTTCCCTTGGTTGATCCACGCTTCGAGGTCGTCCAAATGCAGCCGGATCGCCCGGCCAATGCGGACAACGCGGACGGGCGGCATGGGCCTGCGGCCAGCTAAGGCGTCACGCCACCACTGCTGCGACATCCCGGTCATGGCCGCTGTATCTTTGACAGAGATTAGTTTTGGTTGTGGCATTGCTTTTATGCTCCTGATATAATGAACCAACATAACATATCTGGTGGTATAATATCTTCGTTGGTGAATATTCTCAAGAATTAATTTGCTCATCGTGACAATGAGGTGCTATCGGTGGATATAGAAAAGATTCTCGGCCGGATGATCGGGGCAATTGGTGGAAAAACTCAAGGTGATCTTGGCAAGATATTGGGGATTTCGCAGACGAGTATTTCGGAGGCCAAAAGAAAGGGAAAAGTGCCTCCTGAATGGTTTTTGAAGCTCAGTGTCGAAAAAAAGCTCAACCCAAACTGGCTCATTACAGGAGAAGGGCCAATGATTATCCCGGATCGTAAAATAATTATTGATTATGGGCTACTGCTAGAGGTGGTCGATGCTATAGACAGCTTTAAGAAACGCTATCGTAAGATGTGGACGCAGGAAAAAAGGAAGCAGCTTATAGAGTTGTTTTACGAAGATTTTATAGAGAAGGAACAGGCTGGGATTGAGAGAGGTAATGTAGAGGAAAAGATTCACTATCAAATAATAAAGGTTTCTGATTGACAAGATGAGGAACTGTATGAACGATTGTAATTTTAACGAAGAAAAAATAAAAAAGTTGAAAAAAATTTGGAACGACAATCCACCTTATATTGTAGATAAGATATTATTTGGTATTTTGTTTTTAGGTTTATGCCCGGCAGGACTTATTTGGGTATGGAGTATCATTCCATATATTTCAAAAGTATTCAATCCCGTTCTGCTGCAATCGATATTCTGGTTTGTAGTTGTAATTTACTGTGTCTTCGGTGTTATTCCTTACTTGCATCAATTTTTTTTCTATAACGTATTTCCCGGTAGGTTTATGGGACTTAAGGGGCCGTGGTGGGATAGGGCTACAAAAAACTATGACCTGAAGCATGACTTGGTCGCTAAGCACGCGCAGCGGAAGAAGGGTAAATGGGGAAGTGAGAAATAGGACAAAGCGGCCTATAGGGTTTTTATGGGACACCTATGGGCCACTAACTTGTAAAGGGGCGAAAACGGGATCGGTGATTTTTCCCTCGTAACAAACTGATATAATTTGTTTATTCGGCGTTTTCTGCTGGTGTCCCGCGTGGGGGCAAAGAAAAAGGGCTTGGATGTCTCCAAGCCCTTGGTATTTCTGGCGCGCCCGGTAGGATTCGAACCTACGACCTACGGATTCGTAGTCCGGCACTCTATCCAGCTGAGCTACGGGCGCATGAATGAGTTTGACTTTATACTGCAAAAGCTGGATGAGGGCAATAGGAAATCATACCCTGCCCTGCCCCAGGATGGGGGCGAGAAAATCAAGGCCGGTGCGGTTGATGATCTCGCCAAAGCGCTCGCCCCGCTGGGTGTGGGCCAGGAAGTGGTCAACGCACTGCCGGACCACGGCCAGTGTGGCCTCCGGGCTGTGGATGCCGGGCAACTCCCGGCCGAGTTGGGGATGGCGGCCGAGTTTGCCGCCGAGCAGTATCCGGTAGCCGGTGGCGCCGGCTGTCAGCGTGCCGGTGGGGCAGGCGTTGAGGCACTGGCCGCAGGCGAGGCATGACGCAAGATCGATGCTGGGCGCGTCCCCGTCCGGCGCCAGGGTGATGGCACGTTCCTGGCAGGCGGCTACGCAACTGCCGCAGCCGCTGCACGGGGTAGCGGTCAGTTGTGGCCGGCGGGCGGCGATGAGCCCCACATCCGCGATCTGCGGCCGCGAGCAGCCGTTGGGGCAGTCGGCCAGGGTGAGGCGGAACTCGTGGTGCAGCTTGAGCGGCCCGGCCACCCGCGCCTTGAGGAACGCCTTGAGATCACGGCCGGCCAGCTCCTGTAGATC
>JAJZSH010000071.1 GCA_021822005.1 Deltaproteobacteria bacterium
GAAGCTCCAGGCCCTGCCCGGCATCCGGATCTTCCCGGTGTTGCGGCCCTCACTCCCAGGCGGCGGCCAGTTCCCGGTGGAATTCATCCTGGCCTCCACGGCGGAAACCCCGCAGATCCTGGAATTTGCCCAACAGCTCCAGCAGAAGGCCATGCAGAGCGGGATGTTCGCCTTCCCGCCCATCATCGACATGAAGATCGACCAGCCCCAAGCGGAGTTTGTCATCGACCGCGACAAGGTGGCGGACATGGGCCTCAGCCTGGAACAGGTGGGCGCTGACATCGGGGCCATGGTGGGCGGCAACTTCGTCAACCGCTTCGACATCGCCGGGCGCAGCTACAAGGTCATCCCCCAGATCGCCCGGACCGACCGCCTCAACCCGGAGCAGCTGAAAAAAATCCACATCAGCGGACCAAACGGCCAGCTGGTGCCGCTTTCCACCGTGGCCACCATCCAGAACTCCACGGTGCCCCGCTCCCTGAACCGCTTCCAGCAGCTGAACGCGGTCAAGATCAGCGGCGTCTCGGTGCGCCCCCTGGACGAGGCCCTGCGCTATCTGGAGGACGAGGCGGCAAAAATCCTGCCCAAGGGGTATGTGCTTGACTACACCGGCGAGTCCCGCCAGCTGCGCAGCGAGGGCAACAAGTTTCTGCCCGCCTTCGGCCTGGCCGTGGTCCTGATCTTTCTGGTTCTGGCCGCCCAGTTCAACAGCTTCCGCGACCCCTTTGTCATCCTGGCCGGTTCGGTGCCCCTGGCCATGTTCGGGGCGCTGATCTTCACCTTCCTCAAGATCCCCGACCCCAATGTGCCCTTCTGGACCCACGGCTGGACCACCACCCTCAACATCTATTCCCAGGTGGGGCTGGTGACCCTCGTCGGACTGGTGGCCAAGAACGGCATCCTCATCGTCGAGTTCGCCAACACCCTTCAGGAACAGGGGCATTCCAAGCTGGCCGCCATCCGGGAGGCCTCCATGACCCGGTTGCGCCCCATCCTCATGACCAGCACCGCCACGGTGGCAGGCCATTTCCCCCTGACCCTGGTCACCGGCGCAGGGGCCGCAGCCCGGAACTCCATCGGTTTGGTGCTGGTGGGCGGCATGGCCGTGGGCACCCTGTTCACCCTCTTCGTGGTGCCTTCCATTTACATGCTGGTGGCCCGCGACCATGGGCAGGATCGGCTGCCGGAAGCCAACCCCAGCGAACCGGAGGCTGCTCGCCCATGAGTACCTCAGAGCTTTGGGACGCTCTGGGCTCCCTGCCGGAGGAGGAAATGCCCCATGTGCTCACCCGGCTTTTCGCCCCGTACGAGGCCCGGCTCCGGCAGAACCCGAACGACCCGGAGGCCCTGCATTTTTTCAGCAACCTCAACCGCGCCATTACCGAGACCTGCCAATGCAACAGCAACAGACGATAATCCGCCAGACCCGGACAGCTTACTCCCTGCTCAGCGCATCATTACTGCTCCTTTTCTGCCTTGTCCCGGTCAGGCCAAGCTCGGCGCGGGACAACAAGGTTGATGCGATGTGCATGGTGCAAGAGCACAATGCCCTGCGCGCCGCCGTGGGCGCCCCGGAGTTGCGCTGGTCCGATGCCCTTGCCCGGCAAGCAGCAGCCTGGGCCGGCAAGCTCAAAAAAGAAGGCTGCGCCATGAAACACAGCCGTGGCAAACTTGGGGAAAATCTCTACTGGGCCAGCGCCCAAAAAACAACCACCAGAAGCAAGGGCAGTAGCACCTGGAAGTCGCGCCTGACTCTGCAGTCCATCAAGGAAAAACACGTGGTCGCCAGCTGGGCCAGTGAAAAGCCGTGGTACTCCCGGGCCACCAACACCTGCAACGCGCCTCCCGGAAAATCCTGCGGCCATTACACCCAGATGGTCTGGGAGAACACCAGGGAAATCGGCTGCGGCAAAGCCGTGTGCGACGACAACTCACAGGTCTGGGTGTGCAACTATGCACCCGCCGGAAATGTGGTTGGGCAAAGACCCTATTAACAGCACCAGGCCAAGCAGCCGGCAAACTTGCCCGCCTCTACGCGAACCCCTCGACACCAATCCCCAATCCCGCTATGATATGGCAGATGATACCTCCGCCGGGATCAGCATCCCCTTCCGGCAACCAGTGGTCACCATAATGAAGGACCAGAACCTTTCATGAGAGCGGACACGCCCTACGACAGCGCAACCCTGCTCAGGCTGGCGACCTATGCCTCCACCGCCACGGCGGTTGTGCTCATCGGGGTCAAGGGCGTGGCCTGGTTCATGACCGGCTCCTTGAGCGTCATGGCCTCCCTGGTGGACTCGCTCATGGACGCGGCCGCCTCGCTGATCAACCTGCTGGCTGTGCGCTATTCGCTGAAATCCGCGGACCAGGATCACCAGTTCGGGCACGGCAAGGCGGAATCCCTGGCCGGCCTCGGCCAAGCCTCCTTTATTGCCGGTTCGGCCATCTTTCTGCTCATGCACGCCGCCGAACGGTTGAACCACCCGCAACCCCTGCAAGAGATCAATATCGGTCTGTGGGTCATGGTCTTTGCCATTGGAGCCACCCTGGCGCTCCTGGCCTTTCAGGGCTATGTCATCAAGCAGACCAATTCTTCCGCCATCCGCGCCGACGCCCTGCATTACAAAACCGATCTGCTCACCAACACGGCCACCATCGGCGCCCTGTTTTTTGCCGCCTCGGGCTGGCCCCTGCTGGACCCGCTCGGGGCGCTGGCCATTGCCTGCTACATCCTCTACAGCGCCTGGCAGATCGGTCAGGAGGCCATGCAGGTTCTCATGGACCGTGAACTTCCGGAAGAAACCCGCCAGCACATCTGCGATATCGCCCTGGCCCATGCGACCGTGCTCGGCCTCCACGACCTGCGCACCCGGCAGTCCGGGCAGACCATGCTCATCCAGCTTCATCTTGACCTTGACCAGTCCCTGCCCCTTGCCGAGGCGCACCGGGTGGCAAAAGAAGTGGAGCACGCCATCATGGCCGCCTTTCCCCGGGCCGATGTCATCATCCACCAGGACCCCCGCAACCCGGCCCGCTACCGCCGCAATCCTCAGGAATGCAGGGAACTGCCCGAAACTCGCGAGAGTTGACCTTTCGCCCGCGAGCACTCTCAGCCAGGCCCCGTCTTTGCCGTTGACCTCCAAACCAGCGCAGGGTACAAGGAGGAAATTCCTACGCGCCCCACCCGGAAAGGTGATCATCTTGCAGACAATTATACGAACCGTGTTTGCCTATGGCCTGGCCCTGGCCGCGATATTCTGCTTCTGGTATGGCGTCGGCCTGCCGCGCCCGATCCCGGAACCGGAACTTACGGCTGATCACACCCTGCAATGCGTATCCTACGCGCCCTTTGAAAAAGACCAGTCCCCCTTTGATTTTGCCAAGGGCATGACCATTACCCCCGCCCGGATCGATGCGGACCTGGCCATTCTCTCCCAGCGTTTTTCCTGCATCCGCACCTATTCGGTCGCCGGTCTTGAGGCCCTGCCCGAATATGCGGAAAAATACGGGATGCAGGTGCTGCTGGGCGCCTGGGTCACGGTGGACCAAAAAATCACCGAACAGGAACTGCACAAGGTGGTGGAGCTTGCCAGGCGTTACCCGGCAAGCGTCCGGGCGGTGGTGGTCGGCAACGAAGCCCTGCTCCGCAGGGAAGTCACCGGCGCGCAGCTGGCCGGCTATATCCGCCAGGTCAAGGATGCCCTGCCGGGGGTGGAGGTCACCTACGCCGATGTCTGGGAGTTCTGGCTCAAACATCCGGAGGTGGCCCAGGCCACCGATTTCGTCATGATCCATATCCTGCCCTACTGGGAGGATAATCCGGTTGGCATCGATCAGGCCATGGCCCACATCAAAAAGATCCGGGAAAAGATCGGCGAAAAAATTCCGGGCAAGGAGATCGTCATCGGCGAAACCGGCTGGCCCTCCCAGGGACGCATGCGGGAAGGAGCCCTGCCCAGCCTGGAAAATCAGGCCCGTTTTATCCGCGGCTTCATCGCCCTGGCCGAGCAGGAGCATTGGCAATACAACCTGATCGAGGCCTTTGACCAGCCGTGGAAACGCATCAAGGAAGGGGCGGTGGGCGGCTACTGGGGGTTGTACAGCCCGGAGCGGGCCGACAAGCATGTCCTTGCCGGCCCGGTCTCAAATTTTCCCAACTGGCGTATGCTGTTTGCGCAATCCGCCGCCATTGCCCTGCTCACCCTGCTCATTGCCCGCCGCCACAGCTCCATGGGCGCAGCCCGCTGGCTGCAATTTTCAACGGCCATGGCTGGCGGCGCAATCCTTATTGTGCTGCAGGGGCATCAGTTTTCCATCATTTCAATCAATACCTTTGAATACCTCTGGGCCTTTTTCGTCCTCTCGCTTAGCGCCGGCGTCTACCTGCTGGCCCTGCAAGCCATCGCTTCCGGAGCCACGCCCAGGCACCTCAGCCTGGATGCGTCCATGGATTTTCTGCGGGATTTCCTGCGGGGCAAGTCCCACCTCAGCCCCGAAGCCGTGGGCGGCATCCTGCGCCTGGGGGTGGTAACCTGCGCCCTGATCGCCGTCCTTGGCCTGGTACTTGATGCCCGTTACCGGAGTTTCAACAACTCCGCCTTTGCCATTCCCGCCCTTGCCTATGCCTGGTTTTCCCGCAGTCAACGCGACCAAACCGGCCAGGGCATGCTCGAACACCTCAGCGCACTGGCCTTAACCGCTGGAGCGGTGGCTATTCTGATCAATGAAACCCCGCTGAACTGGCAGGCCGATATCTGGGTGATCATCTGCCTATTGCTGGCCTGGCCCCTCTGGCGGGAGAGCCGGACCATTTCGCTGCGCCCCCTGCTGCCCTTTGCTCTCCTGGTGCTTGGTGCCTTTGCCGCCTTTGCCGCCCTGCGCCAAGGAATCTTTATCTCGGAAAGGCTGGTGGGTGTGTGCGCGGACACGCCGGACAAGAGCGTCTGTCTGGTCCGCGCTATGATCGGCCGGTTGATGTACAATCAGGTTTTTGCCTGGACGAGCCTGATCCTTGCCGTCCTTGCGGTCTGGCGCAATTCGGTGTGGCTGTGCTCCCTGGCCCTGGTGGCGAGCCTGGCCGGGCTGGCCTTCTACAATGTCAATCTGGCCTCTCTTGCCTTTGTCCTGGCCGGACTCACCCTGGTGCACCGGAAAAACAGGTGAAGACGTGACCCTCGACTACACCACTCTTGAGCTGCTGCGCCAGAATCACCCGGCCTGGCGGCTGTTGCGCTCGGATCACGCGCCGCTGGTGGCGAGTTTTCTGCACCGGGTGTTCATCGCCCCCAATGTGCGGATCATGGCCCAGGCCGATCTGGTCGAGGCGCTGGAGGATGAGCTGTTTGCCCTGCGCGAACACCATGGCCAGGAGGCTTTCCCAAAATCCGCACTGGCCTACCTCAACGCCTGGGCCGACAACACCCGGGGCTGGCTGCGCAAATTCTATCCCAGCGGTTCCGATGAGCCCCATTTCGACCTGACCCCGGCCAGCGAGAAGGCGATTGCCTGGCTGGCGAGCCTGACTGAGCGCGCCTTTGTCGGCACCGAATCGCGCCTCTTGACGCTGTTCGAACTGCTCAGGCAGATGAGTGCAGGGAGCGAGACCGACCCGCAGGCGCGGATCTCCGAGTTGCACGGACGCCGCGACGAGATCGACGCCGAAATCGCCCGTATCCTCGACGGGGACATCCCCCTGCTGGACGAAACGGCGCTGAAAGACCGTTTTCAGCAGTTTCTTCAGCTGGCCCGCGAGCTGCTCGCCGACTTTCGCCAGGTGGAGCACAACTTTCGCACCCTCGACCGGCGGCTGCGCGAGCGCATCGCGCTCTGGGATGGGACCAAGGGGACGCTGCATCTCAACGGCAAGAACGGACTGCTCACCGGCGACATCGGTTCGGGAAAATCAACCCTGGTGGATGCCGTGACCACGCTGCTGGCGCCGGCCCAGCGCATCTCCTACAACAAGGCGGCCGGGGCCGAGGCCCGGGAACGCACCCTGCGCTCCTATGTGCTGGGTTACTACAAATCCGAGCGCAACGAGGTGAGCGGCAGCGCCAAGCCTGTGGCCCTGCGCGACCATAACAACTATGCGGTGATTCTGGGGGTGTTTCACAACGCCGGCTACAACAAGACGGTGACCCTGGCCCAGGTATTCTGGATGAAGGACGCCCAGGGGCAACCGGCCCGTTTATATGCCGCCTGTGAGAGGGATCTCACCATTGCCGACGACTTTGCCCGTTTCGGCACCGAGATCGGCAACTTGCGCAAACGGCTGCGCGGGGCGGGGGTGGAGCTGTTCGACAGTTTTCCTCCCTACGGGGCCTGGTTCCGGCGGCGCCTGGGCATCGACAACGAACAGGCGAAGGTCTTTCCGTGGCGGAGAATCCGCGGAAATTTCCGCATGACCGACAACACCGGCAGGGGCTCGGCGTCGATACATGCCAAGCCCCTGCCGGAAGCGCCGAAACGCCTACTCATATTTCATGGTTGTGCGGGAGCACGGGTGCTTGCCTGGATGACATAATCAGACAATTGCTCGAACTGAGCGGCGGTGAGGGACACCTTGTTTCTTTTTCTTGGCAAAATGCCCTGCCACTCAGCGACCGATCTCTCTCCTGGCCAAAAATGACGGTGGCAGGCCCCGCATTCACGCAGGAAATATCCCCGGCCTTTTTCCTGGCCTGCAATGGCGACAGCGCTCTGCCTTGTCGCCGCGGCCTGGACAGGAGGCCACGGTTCAGGCTCAAGCGCGCAGCCGGACAGCAGGCCGGACCCGGCGCACACAAGGGCAATCCTCCAAAAAATCTTCATACGATGCCTCATTTTCCCCGTTGCCACAAGCGACTAAGCCGTTGTGATAATAACCGTGCCATTTTAATGGCAAGAACGGCAGCAGCGAAGCGGCGTAAGAAGCCGTAACGGTTCCTAAAATTTCCAGGTGATCCCCGCAAGTATGGTGTAGTCAGTCTCGGGATCATTGAGCCCGTATTTGATCCCGCAATCGAGATCAAACTCCTCTGACAGGGCATGGACCAGGCCCGCCAGGAAGAAGGCGGGATCGGTGCCGGACAGGGTATCCGGATTGCTTTCGACGCCGAGGTTCGCAACCGCGGTGAGGTCTTCCGTCAAGGCAAGACTGGAGGCAAGGGAGGCCTGCCAGACATCCTTTCTTTCCTGGTGCGTATTTTCATTCCGGATATAGCCGAGGTTCAGATGGAAGGCCCACGGGTCCATTTCCTTGGAGGTGATGAAATTAAGGCTGTAGGTTGCCTTGCCGGTGCCCAAGCCTTTTTCCTCGTCCCCTGTCGGCAGGGTGAGTCCTGGTTTGATGGCAAGGCTTAAGTCGTCATGCTCATAGAAGCGCCACTTCACTTCAACCGAGGTATCGGCGAAGCCATTTTCGCTCACGGCGGCTTCCGCATCCTTCGTTCTGAGATGCTGATAGGGGAGGCCGACAACCAGATCCACCGTCTCACTGAGGCCATGGGAGAGCATGGCGCCCCCCTCCGTTGTTGTGGAGGTGACGCCGTCTTCCTTGTCATGCCCATACTCGCCATTCAGTTCCAGTTGGGCCTTGCCCGTGCCCATGGTGCCGGTGTCGTCGGTGATGAGCGGATGGGCCGCAAAGGCGGCAGTCGCGCAGGAGAGGATGCCAAAAAGGCCAAGGGAAAAGAGCAGCAATTGACGGCGAACAATGGTGGAGCGGGAAAGGAAATTCATGGGTTCCTCCAATGTTACATTATTAAATAACGTGTCATCTTTAACAGCCCCCTAAAACTGCCAACCGACGCCGAGGTTTATGGCATTATCCGGATCAACGCCTTCGGATGCAAGCACCTGATAATCAGCCTTGAGCACCAGATTCGGCACCGGGTAAAAAGCCAGGCCAAAGGTCCAGTCATGGCGATCCTTGTCCAGATTGGCCGCAACCCCGGCGGGCATCCCATGCTGCGTGTCCTGTTCATCATAACGCGCAAAGACCACGGCATCGGCATTCTTGAGCCTGCCCGTCTTCCAGGCCTCGGGCATGATGTGGTACCCGGCCTCCAGATAGTAGCCAAAGATCTCCTCGGCCACCCCGGAGGCTAAACCTTGTGCCCCATCGATCTCTTCAAGGGCCACCGCGCCTTTCAGGTCGAGGTCGCTCAATCTGACGCCGAAGTCACCGGCATAGATGGTGAGGTCGCCGCTCTTGCCCGGATCTTTCCCTTCCACCCCATTATTGATGCCGCCCCGGTAAAAAGAGGCCCCGAGCCGCAGATTCCTGCCCCAGTCTGTCGCGCTTTCCATGAACGGGTAATAGTCAAAGCGGAGGGTGACGGCCATGTCGTTCAGGCTTGGCACGTCCTTGATCCGACCGTTACGGATGCCATCGTTGGAAAATTTTGATCCGTCCAGCCCGGCGACGAGATAGGCTTCGTAGCTGAGGTTTGGAGCCAGATTGCCGAAAAGGCCAACGCCATCGGACCACCAGGTCGAGGGGATGATATATTTATCGAAATTTGGCCGCTCCACGCTGTAGAAGGTGGTGGGTTCGTGATGCTGATTGGTCCGGCCCAGCGGCGTGAGCACCCGCCCCACCCGGACATTGGCCGAGCCGGAGAGGAGAAAGTCCACATAGGCCTGCTCCAGTTCCAATTCGCCCTTGGTGCCGTCATCGACAAAGGCGTGCTCCAGCTCTATCTCCGACTTGAATTTGATCCAGTCGGCGAAATCATACCCCACCAGGGCGACCAGCCGGTGGATGTCGATCTGGTCCCTGGACTGGCCTTTGACAGAGCCCTCGTTGAAGTTGGCATGAATCTCGCCGTACCCGCCGAAACTGAAGTTGGAAAGCGGCGCGTCCTTCTGCTGGTCCGCCACGGCCTGCGCCACCAGAGTCTTGATTTCGTCCTTGTCCTGAGCGGAGTCCAGCCCAGATTCTGCCCTGGACTTTTCGGCAATCTTGCCTTCCAGGTTCGCTACCTGTCGGCTCAACGCATCGATATTGCCTTGCCTGCTTTTCAACTCTCCAACAAGAACCTGCATCTGCCGCTCAAGTTCTTGAATCCTTGTTTCCTCACTGGTGGCGGCCAGAGCAAGACCAGACTGCATCGCCACCATCCCGGCACAACACCCGAAAACCACACTGCGCATTCTCTTCCTCATTTTTTCCTCCAGCAAAAGTTCGCCAAACAAGATTAAGTTATATACCCCTAATATATAAGCGCCAAAAATACCTGCTTATGGCTACGCTGGCCGAAAGCAGGTACTACAAATAAAGTTTAGGCACCCTTACTTGTGTCCGTGCGCTCCTTATACAATCCATGATTGTGGCGGTCAAGTATTTTTTATGGTCCTCTAACTTTATTTGATCATATAAACTCAGGAAGCCCCCACCGCCCCCTTTTCTTGCAATGTGAGGCGAAGCGGTGTAAGAAATACTCGCCTTCATGGGCGTAAACAGAAGCGCAATCCGAACAACAGCAAAACCGGAACATGGCAGACACACAGGGTAAAAAGATTCTTGAAGAAGGCCTTGCTGCCATGGGCATCACCCTTGACGGCCAGGCCCACAAACGGCTTCTGACCTACTGCGGGGAGCTGCTTCGCTGGAGCGCCAGGATCAATCTGGTGGCCAGGGCGGAGCTGCGCGAGATCTGGGAGAGCCACTTCCTTGACTCCCTGACCCTTCTCCGGGTTCTCCCGCCCCAGGGGAGCACACAACTACCGCTCCTCGACATCGGCACAGGGGCCGGATTTCCCGGCCTGGCCCTCAAGGCGGCCCGGCCGGAGCTGCCGGTTATCCTGGTGGAGCCCCGCCAGAAAAGGGTTTCTTTTTTACGGCACGTGATCAGAACTCTGGGCCTCAAGGAGATAAAAGTGCTCTGCGGCCGCCTGGAGAAAGGCGTGGCCGAGGTGGATGGCACAACCCTTGCCGTGCCGCTTATCACCAGCCGCGCCTTCACCGACATCGGTGAATTTCTCCTGCACACCGCCGCGGTCAACCCGAAGGGCGGCCGGGTCATCTGCATGAAAGGCCCCCGGGCCGGGCAGGAGATCGCCGCCTGGCGGCTTGCCCAGCCGGACAGCCCCTACCGGTTGCGGGAGATTGTCGAACTGACCCTCCCCTTTTCCGGCAAGGTCCGTAACCTTGTCATCTTCAACAAAGAAGGCGCGTAAGCATCATGACCACCACCAAGACCCCGGCCATCATGTTCCAAGGCACCTGCTCCAACGCAGGCAAATCCGTGCTCACCGCCGCCCTCTGCCGCATCCTCTTGCAGGATGGCCTGCGGGTCGCCCCGTTCAAGGCCCAGAACATGTCGCTCAACTCCTTTGTCACCAGGGAGGGCGGCGAGATGGGGAGGGCCCAGGTGGTGCAGGCCCAGGCCGCCCGCCTCGACCCGGATGTGCGCATGAACCCGGTCCTGCTCAAGCCCTCCAGCGACACGGGCAGCCAGGTCATCGTCCTGGGCAAGCCGGTGGGCAACATGACGGTGGACGCATATCTGGCCTACAAACCCCAGGCCTTTGTCACGGTACAGGCGGCCTACGATTCGCTGGCCGGCGAATACGAGGTCATGGTGCTGGAAGGGGCGGGCAGCCCGGCCGAGGTGAACCTCAAGGCCCACGACATCGTCAACATGCCCATGGCTCGCCATGCCGGGGCCAAGGTCCTGCTGGTGGGCGATATCGACCGGGGCGGGGTGTTCGCCTCCTTTGTCGGCACCATGGAGATCCTGGATGACTGGGAGCGGGAATTGATCGCCGGCTATGTGGTGAACCGCTTCCGGGGCCAGAAATCGCTGCTCACCGAGGCCCTGGACTTCATGGAGAAAAGAACCGGCAAGCCGGTACTGGGCGTGGTGGATTACCTGGCCAACCTGGGGTTGCCCGAAGAGGATTCGGTGAACTTCAAGGCCGGGCTTTTCAGCCCGCACCGGCCTGCGGGCGAGCATGTCACCGTGGCGCTCATCGACCTGCCCCATATTTCGAACTTCACCGACTTCGAGCCGTTTCTGGCCGAGCCGGACCTGTTTGTCGCAATCGCCAGAACCCCGGCCGATATTGCGGGAGCGGACGCCGTGATCCTGCCGGGCAGCAAGAACGTGATCTCCGACCTCAAGTGGCTTTTCAACTCCGGCCTGGCTGCGGCCCTTAAAAAATACAGCCAGGAGGGGAGGGAGATCATCGGCATCTGCGGCGGCTTTCAGATGCTGGGCCAAAGCATTGACGACCCCTACCATATCGAGTCTGCCGGAGAATCCCTGGCCGGTCTCGGCCTGCTTGAGCTTGCCACGGTGCTGGAGAAAGACAAGACCCTGACCCGGCAAAGCGGCAGTCATCTCGCCTCGGGCCTTGGGGTGCATGGCTACGAAATCCACCACGGCCAGAGCCGGGCGAAAGA
>JAJZSH010000072.1 GCA_021822005.1 Deltaproteobacteria bacterium
AGGCATTCAGCCTCACCGCCGCCGATGTTGATCTGGTTTCGGGGTCCATGCGGGTATTAGGCAAGGGGAGCAAGTGGAGGATGGTGCCGGTGAGCAGCCCGGCCCTGATTGTGAGACTGGCTGAACTGGTGAAACTGCGGCCAACCGGGCCACTATTTGTCTCGCCGCGATCAGGCAAGGCGTGGGTGGATATCCGCAAGCCAATCCGTGGGGCGGCAAAAAAAGCAGGGATCACCAAACACATTACCCCCCACCTGTTCCGCCACAGCTTCGCCACGGCTCTGTTGAACGGAGGTGCTGATATCCGGATCATCCAGCAGCTGCTCGGGCACAGCGAGATTGCCACCACCCAGATCTACGCCCAGGTAGCCGACTCCTCAATGCGCAAAGCAACGGAAGAACTTGTTGCTATGGTTGCTAAAGCGATTCCCTTAGAGCGACAAGGGACACAGGCCTAAAGCTAACGCTTCGGGAGCATGGGGTCGGAGGTTCGAATCCTCTCATCCCGACCAGTAATAGCAACGGCTTGCGGGTAATTCTGCAAGCCGTTTTTCGTGGTGCGCCCGGCAGGGCGCACTCAGCTGGAGATGCAAGTCCTCTCCTCGCCCGGCAAGGGGAAGAGTTAGCCGAACGGCAGGTAAGCGCAGACTCCGAGGGTGTCGCGGGTGACTGCGAATCTGAAGGAGGCTGAAGGCAGGTAGCGAGCAGCGCGAGACTCCGAAGCGCTGTCCTGACGAACAGGAAGCGGATACGAGGCGGCACAGCGGAGCCAGCCATATGAACGCGGCCTTCCCGAAAGCTTTCTTTGATCGTTTGGGGTCTGGTGTCGCTGCTCGATATGGAAGGTATTTGTCCCGGAGCAGGATGAGCCGGGCCAGATAGGTGTCCCTTCCGGCAAGGCTGGTGGTGGTTTTTCATCTCCTCCAGCAGGGAATCCACCGAGGGTCTGATGTCGATGCCGTACCGGTTCAGGGAGGCGTCATTCGCCCGGTCAGGCACCAGGATCGAATAATATTTGCCCAGCAGCCGCACCCGTGATTCCCGGCGGAACAGATGGGACTGCCCGCCGAGGGTGTTGAGGAAAAAGCCCGCGTATTCATAAAGACCGGGAAGGGGCAGGCGGACCGTGGCCTTGGCCGTGTCGCATTTCGGGGCAAGCTCCGACCAGCGGTGGAACAGGGCCATGGCGGATTCCAGCGAATCGTGTCAACCGGATGATTATGCGTGGAAAATTCGGGTTTCTGCGCAGGGTCAGGAGGTGAGCCCCCGATAGATCTCGGGAATGCGATTGGGGAGTTTTCCGACCTCGTCAATGCAGATATAATTCACCTCCCCGTACATGTGGGGGAGGTAGGCGTGGGCCTGCTTGTCAATGGTGATGCAGAATGGGTGCACCCCCTGCGCCTTGGCCTCAATCAGGGCATGGCGGGTGTCCTCGATGGCGTAGTCTCCCTTGTAGTCGTCATAATCCTCCGGTTTGCCGTCGGAAAGGGTGATGAGCAGCCTGATCCTGGCATCGCTTTCGGCAAGAATTCTGGTCAGATGCCGGATGGGCGGCCCCATCCGCGTGTATTCCTGGGGGGCGATGGCGGCAATCCTCCCCTTCACCTCGTCGCTGTAAGGTTCGGCAAGATCCTTGATGGGAAACAGCTCGGAGCGCGTGCGGCGCATCCCGGAAAATCCGTAGATGCCGTAGGTGTCGCCCAGAACTTCAAGGGCTTCGCACATGAGGATCAGGGATTCCTTGATGGCCGTGTTGACCCAGCCCTCGGTCGAGGAGGACATGTCGACGAGAAAGAGGGCGCTGATGTTGCGTTTGTCCCGGGCCAGCCGGATAAAGAGTTCCTCCGAGGGGGAAAGACCGGCCTTGATATCGGCAAGCGTTTCGATGAGTGCGTCAAGATCGATTTCGTCTCCGTCTTTTTGCCGCCGGATAAAGCGCTCCTGATTCCGCATCATTTCGAACTGCCGTTTGAGCCGGGTCAGATGGCCGCGGTATTTCTCCAAGGTGTTGCCGACAAAGGCGCCCGTGACCGGGATAATTTTCTTTGTGGCAAGAGAGCACCAGTTTTTGCGGAATCCGGAGCGTCGGTAGTCCCATTCGTCATAGATGGAGAGGTTGGCTCCGGCAAGAGCCTCGCCCCCTTGAGGGGGTGGAGCGCCCCCCTGCGCCAGCGCCTTGCCCGCCGACTGTCTGGCGCTTGAGATATACTGGGCCGGGATCTGTCCGAGATCCTCGACGATTTCCCTGGCCAGTTTTTTGAGTTCGTCCGGAAGGTCGATCCGGCTGTCGTTGATGGTGATGAATTCAATGGTTTTCTCGCGTGGTTTTTCGGTATCCCGGTGGTCTTTTCCGGTCCTGTCGGGCGGGATAATCGCGGCGGTCTGGCCTTCAAGCTCAGAAAATCCCGCGACCGGGGCTTCGTTGATTTCTTTTTCGAGTGGGGCATCTTGGCTGGTATGCGCGTTGATGATGGCGGAGAGAGCCTCGATGAATCGCTCCCCGGCCGCCGCTCTTTTTTTACGCTTTACCGCCAGAACCTCCGCCGGACGAAGCACTCCCTGGAAGATGATGGGTGGGCAAGCTTCTTCGGTCTGGTCAAGGAACCAGTCATAGGACTCCGCCACAAAACAGGCGGAGTCCTGGCTGGTTTTGTCGTGTTGAAATAACGCGTTAAAAAGGTCGTTTATGGGCGTGGTCGCGGGAGGGCCGTCGTGGGTGTCCTGCACGGCATGGAGGAGGATGGTTCTTTGCAGGTCTCCGGTGGAGCCTGGTGCGCTCCGGGGGATTGCCCGGGCAAGGGTTTGGAAGAGCGGGGCGCTTTCCCGCATGAGGCCTGGAAGCCTCTCCCGGAGAAAGGAGGTGGCCCGGGCTGTTTCGCCAAGGTGGAAAAGATGGGCCGCAACGGACGGCTCCGGAAACAGGTTGAGAAAATCGCTGAGGCATGCGAATTCAGGGGGCAAGATGGTGTGGTGCCGTTGTGTGGCGGCGGTAATCGCCGGGGCGCTCTCTGGGAGATGGAGCGAAAAAGTGCCAATGGCGGTAAAAGCCCACTGAAAGGAGATGATGAGTTTGTAAAGCAGGAAGTTGTCTGCCCGTTTTGGCATGATGGCTATCCTGGGAGGGAGATAGACCGTCGCGGTGTCCGTGTAGATCTCCTGGCCGGTGGTCAGCTCCAGAGGGTGTCCGGCAAGTCCGGTGGCATAGGGTTGCAGTCTGCCGGTTACCTCGGCGAAGCTGATTCCTGTCTCGCCCCGGACCGTGCAGAGAAACGTTTCTTCCACCCGCTCGAGGAGTTGCCGGGCCTGATGCAGTCCCCCGGATTCATAGGCTGCAAGAATGGCCTTGACCCAGTCGGCAAGCTGGGAGTGATGCAGACAGGTCAGGCCGTTTGTAACCGCCTGGAGAAAATTATTGCACAGGGCATGGCTCACCGGCCAGATTGCTGTAATCTGACGGAATATTTCGTTCAGCGCAACATCGGGCAGTCCCGGAAGAGGCTCGGTTATCTCTTCGATTTCCCAGTCGTTCAGAATGTCCGGCAGGACAGCCTGGGCAAACCTGGTTTTGAGTTCGTGTGTGTCCAGGGCAATCACCCGCGCTTTAGAAGAGGGAGCTGGTCATTTCCTCAAGGGCTGCCAGCATTTCATGGTCGTCGGTCAGGGTCTCCGTGATCGTGGCCTTGCAGGCAGTGCGCGGAGTGATCCCGCTTCGGATGAGTTTGCCGGCATGGATCAGGAGCCGGGTGCTTGCCCCCTCCTGTAGTCCCGAGTCTTTCAGGCTCCGGGTCATGGCTGCCAGCCGGACAAGTTTTTCCGCAATCGCTTGCTCGATGCCGGATTCTTCCCGGACAATGCTGGTCTCCAGTTCGGCCGGGGGATAGTTGAATTCAAAGGAAACGAAACGCTGGCGGGTGGACTGCTTGAGATCCTTGAGAACACTCTGGTAGCCAGGGTTGTAGGAGATGGCCAGCATGAATTCGGGCGGGGCGGTCAGGGTTTCTCCCAGTTTTTCAATGGGCAGCTCCCGGCGGTCATCGGCAAGGGGATGGATGACCACGGTTGTGTCTTTTCTGGCCTCAACGATTTCGTCAAGATAACAAATGGCTCCAGCCCGGACGGCCTTGGTGAGAGGGCCATCCATCCAGACCGCTTCTCCGCCCTTGATGAGAAAACGGCCGACAAGGTCGCTGGTGGAAAGATCGTCATGGCAGGATACGGTGATGAGCGGGCGAGCGAGTTCCCAGGCCAGCCGCTGCATGAACCGGGTTTTGCCGCAACCGGTCGGGCCTTTTAACAGTATCGGCAGGCGGTTGTGGTACGCGGTCCTGGCGATGCGCAGTTCTTCCGTCTGTTCCAGGTAGAATGGTTTTTCCGCAATAACATGCTCTGTAATGACGATGTTTTCCACCTGTTCCGGCCCTCCTTGCTTGATAGAAGAAAAATAAGAACGGTTCGCGCTGCGGGCAAATGAAAATGTGGCGCCAAGACAAAATAACTTGCCGGTGGCAGCCGGCGGGGGCAAGGAATGGGAAATACGGCCATGATATTTCATGGACAATTAAACGAGAAGCCTGGCTTTCAGGAAAGGGGGAAGGACAGGGAAGCACGGTCACAGGAGCAGGGGAAGCTGCGGTGGAAAAATTGTAATTGCACCGTGTCTGATTCAAAAAAAAGCCCTTCCGGATCCGGAAGGGCTTTTTGGGTTCTAAAAGGAAAGGAGAGGTTATTTTTTCTTGCCTTTCGTGGCAGCGCGTTTTGAGGCCTTCAAGGGGTTGACCTTGATTGTGGACACGCTGATCTCGGGTTTCACATGGGTTGCAAAATTGCAAAGACCCAGACGCCATTTGGCTTCGGGCATGGTGTAGGTGGAGCAATATTTCGCTGTCTCGACCTCAATCGTGCGCTCGCAACCTTCACATTTGTCGATGATCCGCTGAAACTGGCCGGTGGTATATTTGCTGGTCATATCCTTGGGAGCCGCTTTTGCCATTGTCATCCTCCGTATGAAACCCAGGTCGGGAGTCGCGTTCATCCCCTGATTGGGTGCTGTTTGTTGGGTGGGTCAGGAAGCCGCCGTAAACCGGCGCAACATCTCAGTAAAGAATCAGCTTATTTAAATTATCCAGCCTGCCGTGTCAATAAAAAAAGAAGAAGGGGGTGCGGCCGGAAGAGGTTCTCTCTTGGTAAAAATTATAGGCGTCGCGGAATTTTCAGGCATAAATAAACGCTATCTATCTATTGTTTTTGGGAAAATCTTAAGATATAAGATAGAAATGCCGGTTTAATTTCAGAAAGAGAGGGAAAGGGATATGCCGTTTTATATCTGGAAGGGTGTCAATTCCTATGGGGAAAAACGCAAGGGCAAGATAGAGATGCCCAGCGAAGCCATGGCGCAAGCGCATCTGAAAAAGATGCGGATAACGCTGTCCATGCTGAAAGAAGCACCCAAGGATATGTTTGCAAATGTTGAGTTTTTAAAGCCAAAAATAACCGGCAAGGATGTGGTTATCTTTACCCGCCAGTTGTCCACCATGATCGACGCAGGCCTGCCGCTGGTGCAAAGTCTGGAGATTCTGGGGGAGCAGATGGAAAATCCGACCTTCAAGAAGGTGCTGCGGGCAATCAGGACGGATGTCGAGACCGGCACCACCTTTGCCGATGCCATGAAAAAACACCCTGCCGCCTTTGATAATCTGTACTGCAACATGGTGGAGGCCGGCGAGGTTGGCGGTATCCTGGATACCATCCTGAACCGGCTGGCGACCTTCATGGAAAAAAACATGGCGCTCAAGAAGAAGGTGAAAGGCGCCATGACCTATCCCATTATCTGTATCTGTATCTCCTTTGTGGTCATGGCGGTGATGCTTGTTTTTGTGGTGCCGGTTTTCCAGAAGATGTTCGCGGATTTTGGCGGCGCTCTGCCTGGCCCGACCCAGTTTGTCGTTGATATGAGCGAGTTTGCCAAGGGGAATTTTCATTTCATCATCGGGGCGATCTTTGCCGCGGTTTTTATGGTGAAAAAGATATACAAGACGGAAAAGGGGCGTATCGAGATGGACAGAATGCTGTTGAACTTCCCCATCATTGGCCCTCTGCTGCGCAGGGTGGCGGTGGCCAAGTTCACCAGGACCCTCGGCACCATGCTGCAAAGCGGCGTGCCGATTCTGGAATCCCTGAATGTCGTGGCAAGAACCGCAGGGAACAAGGTTGTTGAGATGGCGGTGTTCAGGGTGACGGACAGCATCAGCGAAGGGCGGGCCATTGCCGAGCCCCTGGAAGAGACAGGGGTGTTCCCCGGCATGGTGGTGCAGATGATCAATGTCGGTGAAGCCACCGGCGCCCTTGATGTCATGTTGACCAAGATTGCTGATTTTTATGATGAAGAGGTCGATCAGGCCGTGGAAAACCTGACCGCGGCGATTGAACCGTTGATGATGGTTTTTCTGGGCGGCATGATCGGGGGGCTGGTTATTGCCATGTATCTGCCCATCTTCAGCATGGCAGGTGCAGTAGGCGGTTGATCTTCAGGGTATACCCTGTATTGGTTTTTTAGGAGCCGTTACGAAATAATTATTACAGTGACCATTTCGTTACGGCTCCTTACGCCGCTAACGCTGCTGCCGGTCACGGCATTTCAATGTTACGGTTTTTTTGAACAACGGCTTAATCTGATTCGGAGGAAAAGATGGGAGAGATTATCGGTGTTTTGGGAAGAGAGGTTCTGGATTCACGGGGCAACCCCACCGTTGAGGTTGAAGTGTTTCTCGATTCCGGGGTGGTCGGTCGGGCCCTGGTGCCATCCGGCGCGTCCACCGGCACCCGCGAGGCCCTGGAGCTTCGCGATACCAAGAAAAAACGGTATCTCGGCAAAGGGGTGCTCACGGCGGTGGCCAATGTGAACGAAAAGATCGGCCCTGGCATCATCGGCCTTGATTCCACCCAGCAGGTGATTGTCGATCAGGCCATGCTGCTGCTGGACGGCACCGAGAACAAGAAAAATCTCGGCGCCAACGCCATCCTCGGGGTTTCCATGGCGGTGGCCAAGGCTTCCGCCGAGGAGGTCGGCCTGCCGCTTTATACCTATCTGGGCGGGGTGAACGCTAAGGTGCTGCCCGTGCCGATGATGAATGTTTTAAACGGCGGGGCGCACGCCGACAACAATGTGGATATCCAGGAGTTCATGGTCATGCCCGCCGGGGCCAGCTCCTTTGCCGAGGCCCTGCGCATGGGGGTTGAAACCTTTCACAGCCTCAAGGGTGTGCTGAAAAAGGCCGGGCTCCAGACCGCTGTCGGCGACGAGGGCGGCTTTGCCCCCAATCTTCGCTCCAACGAGGAGGCCATGGAATTCTTGCTGGAGGCGATTGTCAAGGCCGGCTACAAGCCGGGCAAGGATATTTTTATCGCCCTGGATGTGGCGGCAAGCGAACTGTATGATCCCAAGAAAAAATGCTATGTTCTTGCCGCGGAGAAGAAAGCCGACAAATCGGCGGACGAACTGATCGCCTTTTATGAGGGTTGGGTGAAAAAGTATCCGCTGGTCTCCATTGAAGACGGACTGGCCGAAGCCGACTGGGCCGGCTGGAAGAAGCTCACCAAAAAACTGGCGGGCAAGGTGCAGCTGGTCGGGGACGATATCTTTGTCACCAATACCAGGATTCTGGCCAAGGGCATCAAGGAAGAGGTGGCCAACTCCATCCTGATCAAACTCAACCAGATCGGCACGGTGACGGAAACCATCGATGCCGTGGAAATGGCCCACCGGGCCGGATATACCTCGATCATTTCCCATCGCTCCGGCGAAACAGAGGACACGACCATTGCCGATCTCAGCGTGGCCCTGAACACCGGTCAGATCAAGACCGGCGCCCCTTCCCGGACCGACCGGGTCGCCAAATACAACCAGTTGCTGCGGATCGAGGACGAGCTCGGGGCTGCAGGCAGGTATGCCGGCAAGACCGCCTTGAAATATATTTCTTGACAATTATCAGTTGGTTGAACATGTTGTGAGACAATAAAGGAGGGTGCCCCATGACCCTGACAAAGGCGGATCTTGTCCAAAAGGTATATCAAAATCATAACTTCACCAAGGCCCAGGCTGCCGAGGCCGTTGAGGCCTTTCTGCGCATTGCCAAAAAATGCCTGAATACCGGTGAGGATTTGTTGATCAGTGGTTTTGGCAAGTTCAACGTGAAAAAGAAAAATGCCCGGCGGGGGAGAAATCCCCAGACCGGTGATGAACTGATTCTGGATGCCCGCAAGGTTGTGACCTTCAAGCCGTCCGGACTTCTGCGTTCCAGGATTAACGGAGAATAGCGGCCTTCTGCGGGGCTGCGCATTTTCGACGCTGACACGTTTAGGAGCCGTTACGAAATAACCATGCAGTGACCATTTCGTTACGGCTCCTTACGCCGCTAACGCTGCTGCCGGTCACTGCATTTCAATGAACCCAGTTATTTTTGAACGACGGCTTAGCAAGACGGGTTGTGTTTCCCTTGGCAGCAAGGAGGCAGCCCGTCTTTTTTTTTAGGAGCCGCGTAGCAGCGCCGCTTACGCTGCTGTTAACGGCGACGAAACAATCATTGCCGTGTGACCATTTCGTTACGGCTCCTTACGCCGCTTCGCTGCTGCCGGCCATGGGATTTTAATGTTGCGGTCGCCGTTAACACTGCTATTTGTGAACAACGGCGAACTTTTTTTCTTATGTCCCGGGATGTTGTCGTGCATCCGGCAGGCAGAGAGAGGGAGAAGACATGGCTTGTGAGAAGAAACGTCTTGCGGAACTGGCTGCCCTGGTCCAGGGGGAGCTGGTTGGTGATCCCGAGGTGCTCATTGGCGGGGTTGCCGATTTTGACAGCGCTGTTGAGGGAGAGATAACCTTTGTAGCCGATCTGAAACGCGGGGCCCGGCTTGACGAATGCAAGGCCTCGGCGATCATTGTTCCGACCGCGGTCACCGAGATCAGCGGACCGGCGATCCGGGTAAGAAACCCCTATCTGGCCGTGGCCCGTATCCATGCCCTGTTTGTTGAAGAGCCGTTTGTCGCCACCGGGATTGATGCGCGGGCGGTGATCGGCCATGCTTGTCATATCCCCGCCGAGGTTGCCATCAGTCCGTTGGTCTACCTTGGCAACCGGGTCCGGCTCGGGCAGCGGGTCACCCTGCATCCAGGGGTGGTCGTGTGCGATGATGCTCTCATCGGCGACGATGTGGTGCTGTATGCCAATGTAACGATTGGCCACGGCTGCCAAATCGGGAACAGGGTCATCATCCACAGCGGCGCGGTGATCGGCAGTGACGGCTTTGGCTACGCCACCGATGGAAACGGGCACCATGTCAAACGGCCGCAGGTTGGCGTGGTCCAGGTTGATGACGATGTGGAGATCGGCGCCAACACCTGTATTGACAGGGCCACCTTCGGCAAGACTTGGATCAAGCGGGGAACAAAGATTGATAACCTCGTGCAGCTTGGCCATAATGTGGTCATCGGGGAGGACGCATTGCTTGTCGCCCAGGTGGGCATCGCTGGCAGCGTTACCACCGGCAACAGCGTGGTTCTGGGTGGGCAGGTCGGTCTCGCCGGGCACATCCATCTTGGGGACCGGGTAATGATTGCGGCCAAATCAGGGGTGATTAACAATCAGGAGCCTGGCGCCATGGTGGGGGGCATTCCGGCGATTCCCCATAAAACCTGGCTGCGGTCCAGCGCCGCCTATGCGAAACTCCCGGAAATGGTGCGGGAGCTGCGGGAGCTGCGACGGAAGGTTGCCGAGCTGGCCCGGGCAATGACGCCGGGCGCAGATGACAGCCCCGCTAACAATGAGTGAACGATCAGTCTGCTTGCCGGAAAGAAAAGATGATGGTCTCGTAAAAAGGAAACGATGACACAGGTCCGCAACATAAATTCAAAGAATTACAAAGCGGCCACTGTTGTAATCGCGGTTTTTTGCGATTTCAACAAAGATGGCCCGGCAGCAGCTTGGGCTCAGTGAAAAGAGAGGAGACGTGGCATGAATTCTGATTTGCAACAGCTTGATATCCTGGAAATCCTGAAGATTTTGCCGCACCGGTATCCCTTTCTCATGGTGGATCGCATTGTTGAGATGCATCTCGGCGAGTCCATCCGGGGGTACAAGAACGTGACCATGAATGAAAATTTTTTCCAGGGGCATTTCCCCTCGCAGCCCGTTATGCCGGGGGTCTTGATCCTTGAGGGCATGGCCCAGGTCGGGGCGGTCCTTGCCTATGTCACCGATCCCGAGGCGGTTGCCAGCAAACTCGTCTACTTTGCCGGTCTTGACGGAGTGAAATTCCGGCAAAAAGTTGTGCCCGGAGACCAGCTTTATTACGAACTTTCGGTGCGCAAACGCAAGGCCAGATTCTGGAAGATGGAAGGCAAGGCCTTTGTCGATGGCAAGCTCGTGGCCGAAGCGGAACTCATGGCCACCTTTGCCTGAGCCGTTTGCTAAAATCTTCCATCCCCATTTTGATGCCCCACCTAACCAAACCCAAGCGAAGGCGCAATGAACATACATCCTACCGCAGTTATTGATCCCGAGGCAAAGGTTCATGCCTCCACCACGGTTGGCCCCTACGCCGTTATTGAGAAAGGGGTGGTGATCGGCCCTGATTGCGTGGTCTGTCCCCATGCCGTGGTCACCGGCCTGACCACCATCGGCGCCCGCAATACCATCGGCTCCTTCACCAATATCGGCGGTCCGCCCCAGGACTTGAAATACAACAATGAACCCACCCGGCTGGTTATCGGCGATGATAATCAGATCCGGGAGTACGTTTCCATCCACCGCGGAACCCCGGGCGGCCATGGGGTGACCACGGTGGGCAGCGGCAACCTGCTGATGGCCTACACCCATATCGCCCATGACTGCGTGGTCGGGGATCAGGTCATCATGGCCAACGCCGCGACCCTGGGCGGGCATGTCGAGGTCGGCGACCGGGTGATCATCGGCGGCCTCACCGCAGTGCACCAGTTTGTCCGGATCGGCGAGTATGCCTACATTGGCGGCATGTCCGGCCTCAGCAAGGATGTGCCGCCCTATGTGATCATGGCCGGTATCCGCAACCAGATGCGGGTGACCGGCATTAACCGTATTGGCCTGCGGCGGGCTGGCTTTACGGCGGATGCCATCAAGAAACTGGGGCAGGCCTACAAGATTATTTTTCGCAGCCCGGAATTGCTGCTGCAGGAGGCGCTTGCCAAGACCCTGGAGGAGATTCCTGATTGTGAGCCGGTTGCCAAGCTGGTGAATTTCTTCACTACCTCAAAACGCAGCGTGGTGCGCATGG
>JAJZSH010000073.1 GCA_021822005.1 Deltaproteobacteria bacterium
CGCTTTGAACTTCAAAGATCTGGTGAACGAAATATGGGAAAAGGAGCTGCACCACAAAAAGTCGGGTCCGCAGACAAAACGCCTCCTGCAAAAAGATGTCCTACCCTTCTGGGGGAACCGAAAAGTGGCGGACATCAAGCGACGGGATATCGTGCAGCTGCTCGACCGAATCAAAGAACGGGCACCGATCACGGCTAACCGAGTCCATGGAGCCCTCACTCGCCTTTTCAACTTCGCGGCCGAGCGGGGAGTCATAGAAGACTCTCCCTGCACCAGGATCAGGAAGGCACCAGAAAAGGGCCGGAGCCGCGTTCTTGCTGATAATGAAATCAAATTGCTCTGGGATGCCTTAGCTTTGGATAATATGGACATGGACATCTACCGCGCCTCAAAGCTGGCCTTGAAAATGATCCTACTGACTGGCCAACGCCCGGGCGAAGTCTGTGGCATGACCTGGGATGAAATTGACGGCAACACCTGGAACATCCCGGCTGATCGGATGAAGAACAAGGAAGCGCATACCGTGCCGCTCTGCTCAATGACTTTTGAGGTCATGGAGCAAGCCCGGCTTCTTTCCGATGGAAGCGCCTTTATGTTCAAAAGCTCTCACCTTAAAGACGGCCCCATAACTACCCGTAGCCTGGCAAAGGGGGTTTTGCGTCACTGGCAGGAAATCGGGATCGAAAAGCCCTTCACTCCTCACGATCTGCGCCGGACACTGCGAACCAGGCTGGCCGAGCTGGGCATTTCGGATGTAATCGCCGAACGCGTACTGGGGCACAAGCTGCAGGGTGTGCTGGCTGTCTACAACCGTCATGATTACGACAAAGAGAAAAGACAGGCTTTAACCATGTGGGAGGGGCGACTGCGGCGGATTATCGGCCTCGAACAAGCAGTGTCAGGCAAAATAGTCAATCTTCGCTGGTGAAAACCCGTGCACTATGCGCGCTGGCCAAGACCAGGGTGAAGGCCGTGATTTGAACGTGGAGGCCGCTTCCTTCTGCCACCTTCCCCCGGCTCCCTTTGTTTTGAATCTTGCTTTTATTCTTTCCTGCTGATACATTGAATACAAATATTACATTGGGGAAAAACTATGGCTACATCAATCCGACTCAATACAGAAATAGAGCAAAGACTGGATTTCCTCGCGTCTCACACAGGACGCACCAAGGCTTATTACCTCCGGGAAATTATCGAGCATGGCATCGAGGATATGGAGGACTACTATCTCGCTAGGGAGGTGCTTGAGCGCGTCCGTAAGGGGCAAGAAGCCGTACATTCCGCCGCTGAAGTGAGGGAAGAACTTGGCCTGGGGAATTAAATACGTTGATACGGCCAAAGAGCAGTTGCGGAAGCTCGACAAGCAAATCGCCCGACAGATTGTCGAGTACATGGACAATATTGCCGCCCTGGAGAATCCTTGCAGTAAGGGAAAGGCACTGAGAGGAACGCTCGGCGGGCTTTGGCGCTACCGCGTGGAAAATTGGCGGGTGGTTTGTGATATCCAGAACGACCAGATGGTTATCCTGGTGCTACGAATTGGCCATAGGAGTAAGGTTAACGGAGGGCATTAATGCGAGTCTCGCGCTATGCGCGCTTGCAAGGCCGGCACAGGTTCGCCTTTCCGGCCTTTTTTTGCTTTTGAAAGGGGAATGCGACCCAAGGGCAAAAGGGGCTTGAGATGCCCTAAGAGCCGTTTTCCTCTTCGAGCTTTTCCCCCTGCCCTCCAACCAGCGGCGACCTACACGCGGCCCCGAGGGCCACGAGCGGCCGCTTCCTTCTGCCACCTTCCCCGGCCGGCGGCGCAGGGCAACAAGACCTTCGGTCTTTTCACATAAGTATCACAAAAAAATGAGTTGATACGGAAATGGCCCACTCTTAGAATTCGAATTGAGCGGAACATGCAGCCGTGACAGCCTGTATATAATCGTTGTCTTCTATGTATATAGAAAAATCCTCAGGATCATAAAACATCCTGTCTTCTCCTCTTGCGCAGCTAAAGTTTGGAATCCCATAAAAGTCATATGGCTCTTTGACATATGGTCCAAGGGGTTTCCCATCCTTTCCAAAAGCTGAAGGGGTATTCATTAAAACAAGGTATTTGTAGATGCGGAATTTGGGTGTTCCCTCGCAAAACCAGATGCTTTGACCTGACTCCTCGCAAAACAGATATGCTTTAGTGAAATCTCCATCATCCGGTTTGACTTCGCAATGCATGCCACCATTAAATGTGGGCAAGTAAAAATCGGGTAGATAGCGAACGCCATTACTGAATTCATAGCCCTGGAATTCATATTCCCACTTAATACCTAATGCGTCGAAGAAGACGGCCCATCGTGCTTCTAGGCGTGAGCGAAAACGATACCCCTTATATCTTGTTTCAATTGGCTTCATCTGAATAACACCTTTATTTTTTGGTTCCTCTCCACGTTCAGCATCTCCTTTTAATTCTCCTCCCTCTGGTTAATTTCAGAGAGTATGGAGCAGGGGCTGAGGTGGGTCAATTTTGAACGCCGATTTTCCCCTTTAGTGGGTCATTATTGCATGCCGATTCACACTCGTTTGGCAAAAACCGAAATATAAGGGAAAGAAACGGCTTTCTCAAAAAGAAAGCTACGATGGCACGGAGGGCAACAGGCGCCGATGTGGTTATGTCTCGTTTCAGCATCAATGGAAACAAGTCTGCCTTGTCGAGATCGATCAGAGAGCTCTTCCGAATGGATGTTCCACCTTCGTTCTCTGCTCCGCAGAACACGAAGCCGCAGCCGAGGCGGACAAGGTTGTGAAATGGTACGTTGAGGCGGTTACCCAGGAAAAAATATCCGCCCGATTGGCCAAGCTGGGAGTTGTATTCCAGGTCAAGCATCACCCGTCGAGCAACTCAGAGGCCGACAGGTCGAGTTGGATTTCTAGGCTCACCACGATCCTCGGGTGACCCCTATCAATCGAATCATTTTATCCTGTGGATGCACAACCCATCTCACCCCATCATCCCGATGGTTTTGCGGAAACGGATCAGTATAATACCAAAAAAAACCGTGCCTATCAAGACGAGGATAATGAATTGCGACCACACCACATCCAGACCTGCCCCTCGATAGAGAATCGCCTGGGCCAACGAGACAAAGTGGGTGGTGGGCGCGATCTGCATTACGACTTGAATAAAGTCAGGCATGCTTTCGCGTGGTGTGACCCCGCCGGAGAGCATCTGTAGCGGTAACAGCAAAAGCATCAAAAGCAGCCCGAACTGCGGCATCGAGCGGGCGATGGTGCCCAGAAAAATCCCCATGGAGGTGGTGGCGAACAGGTGCAGGGCGGTGCCGAGCAGAAAGAGGACGAGCGAACCTTCAATGGGCACCGAAAGGAGGCCCTGGACCACAAAGACCAGGGAAAAAGCACAGGAGACAAGGACCACCAGCCCCATGGACCAGACCTTGCTCGCCATGATCTCAAAGGGCGTCACCGGCATGACCAGCAGATGTTCGATGGTGCCATGCTCCCGCTCTCGGATGAGCGCTGCGCCGGTGAGCACGATGGACAGCATAGTGACGTTGTTGATTACCTCCATCACAGCACCGAACCATGTTTGGGTCAATGAGGGGTTGAAGCGCGCCCTCAGTTCGAGCTCCACCGGCGGCGCTGCTGTCCCGCGATACCGCTGAACGAATTCGGCTACCTCGCTGCTGATCATGGTCTGGATATAGCCGCTGCCGCTAAAGGCTTGAGTCATGCGGGTCGCATCCACATTCAGCTGAATCGTTGGTTGTCGCCCTGCCAGCAGATCAGACTGAAACTCCGGGGGAATGTTCAGTGCAAAAGTATCAAGACCGGCATCCATCCGGCTGTCCATCTCGGCCGGGGTAATCAGCACCGGCGGCAGAAAATGCGGCGGATAAAAGGAGTCAACGATACGCGCCGACAGCGGCGACTGATCTTCGTCAACGATGCCGATCGGTGCCTTGTTGAGGGTTTCCGGCATTGCCGTGGCTCCCGAATAAACCGAAATCGTGAAAGCAAAGACGATCAGCGCTTGCATTATCGGATCACGGACCAGGCTGCGCAGTTCCTTGATGCCCAATTGTCGAATGTTGTCGAGCCGCATATTCAACGCTCCTGTTTGCGCAACAACAGCACGCAGAGCCCGGTCAGCAATGGTACGGCCAGGATAAGCGGCAGGAAGGAGGCCTGAAGGTCCGCAAAACCAAGTCCCTTGGAAAATGTTCCGCGGGCAATGATCAGGAAATACGTGGTGGGGTAGATGGTACCGATCATCCTGCCCATCCCTTCCAGTGAGGAGACCGGGTCGGTCATGCCGGAGAACTGTACGGCGGGCAGGATGGTGAGCACGGCCGTGCCGAAGATGGCCGCAATCTGGCTGCGCACAAAGGTGGAAAACAACAAGCCCATGGCGGTGGCCGAAGTGACATAGAGCAGGGCCGCAACGGAGAGGGCCAAAAAGCTCCCCTTCATCGGCACGCCGAAAACGGTCACCGCAAGCAAGGACATAAGCAAAAAGTTCACCATTGCCAGGCCGATGTAGGGCAGTTGTTTGCCGAGCAGAAACTCAAGCCGGGTAACCGGCGTGACATAGAGGTTGACGATGGAGCCCAGCTCTTTTTCCCGCACCACACTGAGCGCCGTGAGCATCGCCGGAATCATCAGGAGCAAGAGGGGAATCACCGCCGGCACCATTGCGATCAGGCTCTTAACTTCGGGGTTGTAGCGAAACCGGGTTTCGATCTTGATCAGACCGGTGGAGCGAGACTGGCCAAGCTTGCGCGCCGCCACCTCGGCCAGCCAATGGGCATGCATTCCGCGCACATAGCCCTGAATGGTTTCGGCTCGTTGCGGCATGGCGCCGTCGATCCAGGCCCCTATCGCCACCGGGGTTCCGCGCCCCAGATCGCGGGCAAAGCCCGACGGTATTTCCAGGGCCAGGCTGATCTCGCCTGCCCGCATGCGTCGGTCCAGATCGGCGTAATCGGTAATGGGTGCATGTTCGATGAAATAATAACGGGAACCGGCAAGATTGAGCGCATAGTCGCGGCTAGTCGCGGTTTGATCGCGGTCGAGCACGGCAAAGGAAAGACCCTCCACATCCAGGGTGATCCCGTAGCCCATGATCAGCATGAGGATGACACTGCCGAGCAGCGCCAGGGTGGCCCGAATCGGATCCCGCTGGAGCTCCAGCCCTTCACGCCGGCTGTAGCTGAACAGACGGCGAAGATCGAAGCCTGTTTTTTTGCTCGGGACGCTCCTGTCGTGGGGTGGCGGTGGGGGAGGGAGCATTGCCGTGTCTGCTGACAGCTCCGGACTCTTGCTTTCGGGGACGGTGTCTTCCAGGTAGCCGATAAATGCCTCTTCCAGGGTTGCTGTTCCGCAGTTTTGCATGATCGTGGCGGGCGTATCGCTGACCAGCACCTGGCCGGCATGCATCAGCGAGATGCGGTCGCACCGTTCGGCTTCGTTCATGAAATGGGTGGAAATGAAGATGGTGACCCGGTCACGGCGGGCGAGGTCGAGCAACATTTGCCAGAACCCATCCCGGGCGATCGGATCAACCCCGGAGGTGGGTTCATCGAGGATCAGCATCTCCGGCCGATGGATCATCGCCACCGCCAGGGAGAGGCGTTGCCGTTGCCCCAAGGGGAGACTGTCGGGCAGCGCCGCCATGATTCCTGTCAGGCCGAAGCGGCGGGCCATTTCGCTCACCCGGTCCGGAATTTGTTCGACGGGGACGCTGAAAAGTCGGGCGTGCAAGGTGAGGTTCTGCTCCACGCTCAGCTCGGAATAGAGCGAAAAGGACTGGGTCATATAGCCGACGCGGCGCCGGGTTTCAAGATCCTTGGGGTTTATCGTCTGGCCGAAGAGCCACGCCTCCCCCTCGCTTGCCGTCAGCAACCCGGTGAGCATCTTCATGGTCGTGGTCTTGCCGCAGCCGTTGGACCCGAGAAAGCCGAAGATCTCTCCGCGGGCGATGCAGAAGCTCACCCGGTCCACCGCCGTGAAGTCGCCGAAACGCATGGTCAGATTCTTCGCCTCGATGGCGATTTCCTCGCCATCGGTTTCGCGTGGCGGGATGCGGATCGCTCGGTGGCCGGCGCGCTTTTCTTCCGGCAGCAGGGCAATGAAGGCCCCCTCCAGGGTCTCGCTGGCGGTGCGCTCAAGCAGTTGCCGGGGGGTGCCACAAGTCAGCACCCGCCCGCCATCCATGGCCACCAACCAGTCGAAGCGGGCGGCCTCTTCCATATAAGCGGTGGCCACCAGCACGCTCATCCCGGGTTGCCCGGCTCGAATGCGGCCGATCAACTCCCAGAACTGTCGGCGCGAGAGCGGATCAACCCCGGTGGTGGGTTCATCGAGGATCAAGAGATCGGGATCGTGGATGAGCGCACAGCAGAGGCCGAGTTTTTGCTTCATCCCGCCGGAAAGCTTGCCTGCCGGACGGTCCCGGAAAGGAGCCAGGCCGGTGCTGACGAGCAGGTCGGCGATGCGGCGCTCTCGTTCGCTGCTCTCTTGGGAGAAGAGCCGGCCGAAGAAATCGATGTTTTCGAATACCGACAGGGTTGGGTAAAGATTTTTGCCCAGTCCCTGAGGCATATAGGCAATGCGCGGGCAGACAATCTTCCGGTGGTGCGCCTCAGCCATGTCGCCGGCCAGCACCTCGATCCGGCCGCTCTGGATGATGCGGGCGCCGGCGATCAACGAGAAGAGCGTAGATTTTCCTACCCCGTCCGGGCCGATCAAGCCGACCATTTGTCCAGCCGGCAGATCAAGGGTGACCGTGTCCAAGGCCAGGGTCTTGCCGTAGTGCAAGCTGACCTCGGTTAACGATGCGACCGGGGGTGTTTCTGCCGCAAGCGACGGGGGAGGCGACTCGGCCTCGCTCATTGCGGGAGCCTCACCTGCAGGGCGGGCGGCCACGCAATCCGCGGATCGAGCCGGACATGGGCCATGCCCGGCAGGCCGGTCTTGACCTGCCGGATATGTTTCTTGAGCAGATCCGGAGCGATGTGCGCCTTGACCCGGAACATCAGCTTCTGCCGTTCGCTGGCGGTTTCCACGGTCTTGGGGGTAAACTGGGCCACATCGGCGACAAAGGAAACCGTCGCCGGGATGATGTAATCCGGGGCGGCATCGAGCACCAACCGCGCCTCGGAGCCGATCGCGACCCGGCCCGCAATGGCGGATGGCAAAAAGAAGGTCATATACACATCGCTCAGGTCGAGCAGGTTGAGGATCTTGCCCCCACCGGCAACCACCTCGCCGGGCTGGGCAATGCGGTACTGCACGCGGCCGTCGCGGGTCGCCTTCAACGCACTGTCGTCAATGTCTGCCTGGAGTCGTTCGATCGTGGCCCGTGTCGCCTCGACAACCGAGCGCGCTTCAACCTCCTGGGATTGTGCCGTGGCAATCGCGGCTTCGGTCGCGGCTATCTGAGCTTTTGCCGCCCGGATTGCCGCTTGGCTGCTCAGGGCTTGGGCGCGATCATCGTCGAGTTCCTGGGTGGAGACGGCACCCATGCCAGCCAGGGGTTCCGAACGCGATAGACGTTTTTGAGCCGCATCAAGTTCGGCCTCGCGTTGCGCGAGCAACGCCAGAGCGGCGGCCTTCTCACTCTGGCGTTGCACCACTTGGTTCTGCACGGTTTTAACAGCGCTTTCTGCCTTACGAAGATATGCTTCGGCCTCACGGCGCTGGGCCTCGAGGACCTCGGTGTCCATGCGCGCCACAATCTGGCCAGCGGTGACGAAGTCGCCTTCGTTCACCAGAATAGCTTTGATTCGGCCTGATGTTTTGGCGGCGATTTCGATCTCAACCGCCTCGATGCGGCCGTTGCCGCTGGAAATGCCCTCATTCTTTTCGTTGCCGCCGTATCGTTGCCATGCGACCACAGCCAAAATGCCAATTACCATAGACCCCACGGCTCTGATCAACCATTTTTTCCGCTGTTCGATCATTGTTCTTCCTCAACCAGCCAAGACGTGCCTGACGCCTTTCATTTCAGATCAGTCAATCGGGGAAGAGGTTCTACCACCCCCCCCATATCCACCATGCGGCTACTGCCAACTCGACCAAAACGATTTGTTTTTTCGCACTTGCTTTTCCATAAAATTACACCTAGGGTTTTCACCCTCAGAAATTTCTTCCACTGCGCCGGATGGAGATGAGCAGCCAGATTCCGGCCACTGCCGCACTGATAAATCCCAGCAGACCGAACAGGGGTAGGCCAAACAATACAGGGCCGCGCTCGACGGTCATAACGATGGCCGAACCGATAATCAGGGCGGCGATGACCACGCCCATAGTCAGACGACTGGTGGCGCAGTCCAGTTGGTCCCCAAAATCCTGCAACCGTGTCACATCTACGTGCACTTGGAGTCTGCCGCTCCGGGCGGAACGCAAGAGCTGTCGCAAGTCCTGAGGCAAACCGGTAAGGATGTCGAGACCGTCGACAACCGCTTGCCATCCCCGTTTGACAAGGGCATCCGGGGCATAACGAGCCTGGAGTGCCCGGCGCAGGAAAGGTGAAAACTCCGTTACCATATCAAACTCCGGATCAAGCTGTCGCCCCATCCCTTCCAAGGTGATCAACGATTTAATCAACAGCGTCAAATCCGGCGGCAAAATAAGATGATAGTCACGGAGCAGTGTGGTCAGATCAGTCAGGATGGTGCTGATATTGAGTTCTTTCAGGGGAACGCCATGATACTGATCAACGAGGCCATCAATTTCTAATTTTAGACTGTCCAGGTCGATTTTTGCCTCCCCGGCCCAATCGAGCAGCACTTCGACAACACGGTCGGCCTCCCTCTCCACCATGCCATGAAGCAGGTCCACCACCTGACTGCGGCGATCGACAGACAATCGTCCAACCATACCAAAATCGATGATGGCGATTCGGTTTTCCGGCAGATAAAAGATATTGCCCTGATGAGGGTCGGCGTGAAAAAAACCATCCACTAAAATCATCTTCAATACGGCTTGGACGCCGCGTTGAGCCAGAATTTTCCGGTTCAGGCCGGCCTGCCCTACGGCTGTGAGATCGCGGCCGGGGATCCCGCTGATAGTTTCCTGTACGTTCATCCGTTCGCCGGTCCATGTCCAATAGACTTTTGGGATGACGATTTCGTCGTGGAGGCTAAAATTATGGGCAATCCGTTCCGCATTGCGGCATTCTGCCGCCAAGTCCAGTTCGCGACGCAGAGACAGGGTGAACTGACGCACCACCTCTCGCGGTCTGAACCGGAACATCTCCGGGGATTCGGCCTCGACAATTTTCGCCAGGCGCAGCAGGAGCCGCAGGTCAGCTTCGACGATCGGCCGGATGCCGGGGCGCCGGACCTTGACAATGACATTCTCCCCTCCCCGCAATCGGGCGCGGTGGACTTGGGCAATGGAGGCTGCGGCCAGCGGCTCGGGAACCAGTTCGGCGAAAACCTCTTCCGGCACAGTGCCTAGATCCTCCAGCAACTGCTGCCTGATCTGGACGAACGGTACTGACGGCGCCCTATCCTGCAATTTTTCGAATTCAGCGATCCATTCAGGGGAAAACAAGTCCATGCGTGTAGCGAGGATCTGGCCCAATTTGATAAAGGTCGGCCCCATCTCCTCCAGCGCTCGCCGCACTCTCGCGGGCGGCTCCAATCGCGCCAGTTCACCGGCCTCTTGCCAGTGTAGCATCTTGCCGGCGCGTTCCAAGGCACTGGCCATCCCCAACCGACGAACCATATCACTGAATCCGTAACGGACCAAGATTGAGGCGATATCGTGGAGCCGCCCCAGATCGCGGGCAGCAGTCAGGGTTTCCCATAAAACGGAGGGCATCACTATTCCTTTTTGTTAGTGCCCTTTTTCTTGAGCGTTTCAGCAATCCCCTCTAAAAAACCGGCGGCAGCCATGGAAATCTTTATTCCCACCTCCCTGGCCATGTCGGCGCCGACACTCACGTTTTCGCGCATGTTCTCTTCCTGTTGCCGGGTCAGCGTTTCCACCGCCTTTTTCGCCGCCGCACCCACCGCAGTGCCGGTATTGCGGGCATGCTGTACCAAATCGCCCAGCACATTCCTTACCGTGTCATCCGAGGCCCGGGCTATATCATTTGCGGACTCCAGAAACATATCCTCCAGTGTCCGCAAATCATTCAGCCCACGTTGGAGATTCTGAGAGCCGAATTCCTTAATGTGACCAGCCGCCTCTTCGATGGCCAGTTTGGAAGCCTCCGCCGACTTCGCCAAAGCCTCGTCCACACCGGTCATCACCTCCCGCAATGCATGGTCGACCCTGGCGCCTTTCTCCTTTGCTCCAAGACTCGCGCCCTCCAGCACAGCTTGAACGACCTCCTGACTTTTTTGTACATCCAGGTGGCCTGTGCTCAGCGCCTTCAAGGTAATATCCCGGACGGTCTCATGGATGTTTACCCCGCCCGCCACGGCGACACGAGCTTCATGCTCTATTTTTCTGCTCTGATTTTTCCGTTGTGTCTGCGCGGTCATTGCCTTCTCCTCTGTACGTTAGGTTACCATAAAAGGAATGGACTGTATTGCCCGACCAACTTTCAACAACAACCTGAGTCTTCTCAGATTTTTTATACGATACCGATTTTTCCCCGCGCGCTCTCATAGCCGATCTCAATAATCTCCTTAGCGCGACCGAAATCCAGGAAACGAATGTGCCCCAACAACGGCTGGATAAGGATGTCCGGCCGGTCAGCCTCCAAACGATATTGAGTAATACGTGTTTCCATGATGTTGATTGAGGCAAGCAGCACTTCGAATATGCTGGGCAATGACTCCCCAGACGAAAGCCAGCGCGAAAACTGCATCGCGCCCGGCGCTCCATGGTCAAGCAATTTGGCCTTAATTTCCTGTATGGACTGGCGATAGCCCTCCATCCAGCGGCTGAACATGTCAAATTCCCCATCCACTGTGGCGACCGGCATGTTTACTCGCTGCGACTTAAGATTCTTGCCGGCAACGATGTCGTGGTTGAGATCCACCGCGATCACGATTTCGGCCCCCATGGCACGGACAACGCTCACCGGTACCGGGTTGGTGAGGCCGCCGTCCACCAGGATATGGCCATTAAGACGCACCGGGGTGAAGATGCCGGGCACGGCAATACTAGCCCGCACGCCTTCCCTGACCTCCCCCTGTCGACTGCGAACCCC
>JAJZSH010000074.1 GCA_021822005.1 Deltaproteobacteria bacterium
TGCTCATCAGCACATGGTTGTTTTTGGCGGTGGTATCGGTGATTTCGAAGACCTGCTTGAGAAAGTCGAATTGCCATTCCGGGTGAAGGAAGGAGTCGGGCTCATCGAGCAAGGTGATGCAGTTGCGGTCCTTGAACAACTCAACGATGGAGTAGATGTATACCGACTGGAACTGACCGTCGCTGAAGTGGGCGATGGTGGCGTCCAGGCCGCCGGTCAGTTGCAGGGGGATGGTGATCTCGGCCAACATCCCCAGCGTCTTCAGATTGTCGAACTGGCGGAACAGCTCCTGGGGGCTGAGGTCGGCGAATTCCTGCCGGATTTTGGCGATATCGAAATAGAGGATGTAACGATCTGGATCAGCGAAATAACCCTCGGAGCGCACCGGGCTGCCGGTGGCGGTGTTGATGCAGCCATGGAGCCGGTCGAGAAAGGTTTTAGTGATCCCCTCCGGTTGCCAGTAGCGGTCGGTTTCGTCGTTCAATTCGATGTCAAAACGGGAATCGGCGGCGTAGGCGGGCCGCTCCAGCATCAACCGCACTTCGGGTGCCACGGTTTCAATGCCGAGCTTCTGGCAAATAAACTGCCGGGCCTTGCAGGTGCCGGGCTGCATCAGCAGCACGGCCAGCAGCAGCTCCTTATAGTCCGGGCCGATGCCCAGAAAAAAGCGGGTCTCGTCAAAATCGGCGCGCTTGATGCGTCTCCGAAAGGCTTCTTCGTACTGCTGGACCAGATTTGCCACCGTGTCGTTGTGGCCGGAGTAGTAGATGAGCACATTATCCGGTAGCGGTGTCTTGCCGATGGTTTTTCGTTCTTTACCATTGATGGTCAGCGTGCCGGAGTTCCAGCCGATTTCGGTGGCCTTGCCGTCGATCTCGAAGCCGATGCGGTAATTGAAATCGCAGGAGGCCTTGTCGCGGTCGTACTCGACGATATGGCGGAAGATCTCGATGAGCGCCTCGAACAGGTTGGATTTGCCGGTGCCGTTTTTGCCGACAAAGACATCGATAAAGCTGCCGCCGTCGAAGCTCAGGGAAAAGTCCCGAAGGTTTTTGTACTGGCCGATATAGAGCGATGTCAGGCGCATGGCATCTCCCTTATACCTGCGCCATCATGGCGTTGAGGAGTTCAGTTTGTTTGTCGATGGCAGCATCGATCTGCTGGTCTAGAATTTCACAGAAATCCATTAGTTTCTTGATTTGGATAACTATGCGATGCTGTTCTTCAATAGGAGGTATCGGAAGGGGGAGGCTTTTTAATGTTTTTTGATTAATCTTTGGCATTGTCCCAGATGTTCCAGATGCATGCGCCCGCAAATATTCCCTGGCCGGAATTGAGCTCATTGCGTAATAAACGTAATCCGTATCCATATGGCTAGAGATACGAAGTTTCATCATCAAGTCTGGATAAACAAATACGCCATATTTGCCTCGGTAAACAGCGGGAACACCGACGTACTCAATTGTATTACCACGCTGAACCAAAATGTCGCCATCACGTAGCCAGAGATCTGAGTCCTTTGGAATTTCTGCATCAATGAATTTTGAATACTCTCCCTTGAATGTTCCCGATGTTGTTGCGCTTAGGGTTAAGGAACGGATATTCGTTTCATAGTCAACCGCCCTTGGCGAAAAACCATTTGTAGGCCCATAAATTAGAACGTCATCAATGCATGCCCACACCCAATGATTAGGTATCTCATAACCGAGAGGCTTTGCTGGATCTATTAAGTCTGCTGTTTTCTTTATTTTCAACCGTAGTCTTTCAGTGTGGACATTAGTCAAAAGGATAGAAACTGGTTCATCATTTGCCTTTTGCTCAGAGAGGCGGCCCATGACGGCGAGCTGGAGGATGACCTTGCGCAGTTCGGCGACGTTTTCCTTGACGGTGTAGAGTTCACCGAAGTGCTGTTGGATGAAGTTCCAGGCCGAGTCGTCCGGCGCGTCGAGCAGTTGTTTGATGGCGGCGGCGTGTACAGCCAGCCGCTTGTCCTCCCGCTCCTTGCGCAGCTTTTCCAGCGCATCACACCGGGCCATCAACTGGTCGATTTTGTCGACGATGCGGTGTTGTTCCTTCAACGGAGGAAGAGGAACCAGCAGCTCCAGAAATTTGGCAATAGATACGCCGCCGATGATACCTGTCATGGCTGCGTTGAAGGACTCTTTGAATACAGGAGAGAGATACAGATAGAGGATGAATTTCGAGGGAATCCCACCAAAAAGTTCATTGGCGAACAGCTTGTTGCCAAAACAGATATTCTGCTCTGTGATACCGCATTTTTTGCCAGCACTGCCACCTTCAGCGCAGATCAGCACCGCACCCAGATGGGCAATTTTGAATTTTTCCTCGGATTCAGGAATATAGATTCCGTTTTTATAATCCAGCGCGTCGAGACCGTAGCCAACATCCTTAGTTGCGATGTAAGGCAAACCATTAGCCCCAGCGTATTTGGTTTCCTTCTCACGGGCATTGATGCTGTTGCCGTTGAAAATATTGCCGATGGTGCCGAGGCGTGTCCATGTCCAGCTCTGCGGCAAAACGTAGGAGGTATCCGACTGATCAATGGCAGGAAGAGATTTTGGCTTCTTGATTTTGCCTGCTTTGACTTGGCGTTTTTTTTCGGCCTCGATCTCCTTCAGTAGTTCCAAAGCGGGGCGATCATTCGGGTCCTGGTCAACCAGCTTACCCTGCATGGCGAGGGTCAAGATCAACTCGCGCAACCTGGCGATGCCGTCAGGCGCTGCAAAAGCGGTGTCGAAGTGCTGTTCCAGCAGATTGCGGATGGAGTCGGTCATGCCTTCCCCCCCAGGCAGGCCATCAACTCGGCTTTCAAGGCCTGTTGCGCCGCTTCGAGCTGATGGACGATCTGCTGGTATTCGGCCATCAGCTCTTCCGGATCGCGGTGGTTGACCTCCACCTCGTGGGGGTTCTTGCAGTCCAGGTTGTAGTTGCGTTCGGCCAGCTTCTTGGCCGAAACCTTCCAGGCCTGCTCGGTGGTCTTACGCCCCTTACGCTCGGCTCCGCCCCACCAGACCTTTTCGAGGTCGAATTCGGCGATGGTCAGGGGCTTGGAGCGGGAGTAGGATTTGTAGCCCTCAGGATACGGGTGCGCGAAGAACCAGACATCCTTGGTCGGACCGCCTTTCTGGAAAAAGAGGATGTTGGTTGCGATGCTGGTATAGGGGGCAAAAACGCCTTTGGGCAGGCGCACGATGGTGTGCAGGTTGAACTCCTCCAGCAGCTCGCGCTTGAGGTTGGTTTTGGTGCCTTCGCCAAAAAGAAAACCGTCGGGCAGCACCACAGCCGCCTTGCCGGTGTCGTGTTTGAGCAGGTGCATGATCAGCGCCATGAAGAGGTCGGCGGTCTCGCGGGTCTGGTACTTGCGCGGGAAGCTGTTCTCAATCCCGTCTTCTTCCATGCCGCCGAAGGGCGGATTGGTGATGATCAGGTCCACCCGGTCGCGGGGGCCGTAATCCTTAAGCGGTCGGCTCAGGGTGTTGTCGTGGCGGACGTTGGTGGGCACGTCGATGCCGTGCAGCATCATGTTGGTCATGGCCAGCATGTGTGGCAGGGGTTTCTTCTCCACGCCGTGGATACACTCCTGCAGTCGCTTGCGGTCTTCGGCGGTTTTGACCTGCTTGTTCAGGTGCTCAATGGCGCAGGTAAGAAAGCCGCCGGTGCCGCAGGCCGGGTCGAGGATGGTTTGCCCGAGTCGGGGATCGAGCATGTCGACCATGAACTGGGTGACGGCGCGGGGGGTGTAGTATTCGCCAGCGTTCCCGGCCGATTGCAGATCAGCAAGGATCTTTTCGTAGATGTCGTTGAACAGGTGACGGTCGCCGGATTTGTTGAAGTCCACATCCTCTTCGATGGTGTTGATCACCTGGCGCAGCAGAGTGCCGGACTTCATGTAGTTGTAGGCGTCCTCGAAGACCGAGCCGACCACCTTGCCATGGGGCGAAACACCGGCGGCGGTGGCCAGTTTCTTGAACGCCGGGAAGAGGTCATTGTTGACGAAGTCGATCAGCTCCTCACCGGTCATCCCCTCGGGGTTCTTGGCCCAGCTGGACCAGCGGAAACGGCTGGGCAGCGGCGATTTGTAGCCGGGCACGGTGAGCTGCCACTCTTGCTCCTTGTCGTCGAAGATCTTCAGGAAAATCAGCCAGACCATCTGACTGATGCGCTGAGCGTCGCCATCGACGCCGACATCCTTGCGCATGATGTCCTGAATGGCTTTGATCAGGGTGGTGAGTGACATAGCGGTTTTGTCTCCAGTTCTTTTTGTCAGACGCTATAGAGGGCCTGTTCCAGTTCGTTGACAGCCTGCTGATATTGATCCAGCCCACCAAAGGCACGGATAATTTCCAGCGCGGTGCCGAATTCGGTAAAGGGGGCAATGTTGAGAATCTGCGTCTCTTCGATATGGGCCACGCCTTCATCGGCGTACTTGTCGAGCAGGGCTTCCAGCACACGGCGGGCCTGCTCCCCGTATCGGGTGAAGTAGTTGTTACACTTCTTCACCTGTTCCGCCCGCTCCTTGCGGGTGAGAGGAGGCATATCCCAAGCGATATGGCAGACCAGATCGAACGGGTCGAATGCTTTGCCGGATTGCCGCCCGATCTCATCGGTAAGGGCATCGAAGAACACCCCCTGTTCTGACAGTTCGTCGATGATGACCTGCTTCTTCTCGCTGCTGCTCCAGCGGCGGAGGAAATCGTCGAGGGCGGCGTATTCCCTGGCCAGTGCCTTGCGGGTGTAATCCTTGAGGGATTCGGTGATCAGTTTACCGTTGGCATCGAAATACTGGACGCGCTCGGCGGCGACCTTGACCTCGACATTGGCCACGACGTAACGGCGAACGCCGCCGCCTTCCTCCCCTGGGCTGGGTTCGGCGACGCCGGTCCACCCCTGGTCTGCTCCGGGTTCCGGGTAGGTGATGCCACCGCCACTTTCGGGCTCAAAGGGAACATCCGGCGGCACCGGTGACTGATCCCCGTTGGGTTCGTAGATCTGCACCGGGTCACCGTCGAAATCAGGGTCGGCAAACAGCTCGGTGGCCTTTTTAAAGTCGATGATGGTGAAGTAGTACTTGCCGTAATCTTCGTTGATACGGGTGCCGCGCCCGATGATCTGCTTGAACTCGGTCATGGACTGAATGCGCTGGTCGAGCACGATGAGTTTGCAGGTCTGCGCGTCCACGCCGGTGGTCATCAGCTTGGAAGTGGTGGCAATAACCGGGTATTTACTCTCCGGGAAGATGAAGTTGTCGAGCTCGGCCTTACCTTCCTCGTTGTCGCCGGTGATGCGCATGACGTATTTGCTGTTCTGTGCCACCAGGTCGGCGTTTTCATTGACCAGGGCCTGGCGCATGCGCTCGGCATGGTCGATGTTTTCACAGAAGACGATGGCTTTGTCGAAGCGGTTGGTCTCCCTGAGGAACTCCGTGATCTTTTTGGCCACCAACTGGGTGCGCTGTTCAAGGACCAGGGTCTTGTCGAAATCCTTTTGGTTGTAGATGCGGTCCTCGATCTCGTTGCCGTACTTGTCGATCATGCCCTTGTCGGGCCGCCAACCAGTCAAATCCCGGTCGAGATCGATGCGCACGACCTTGTAGGGGGCCAGAAAGCCGTCGTCGATTCCCTGGCGGAGGCTATAGGTATAGATAGGGTCGCCAAAGTAGTCGATGTTGGAGACTTCTTTGGTCTCCTTGGGCGTGGCGGTAAGACCGATCTGGGTGGCCGAGGTGAAGTATTCGAGAATTTCACGCCAAGCCGAATCGGCGGCCGCGCTGCCCCGATGGCATTCATCAATAATGATGAGGTCGAAAAAGTAGGGGCTGAACTGCCGGTAGATGTTTTTCTCTTCCTCGTTGCCGGTAACGGCCTGATAGAGGGAAAGATAAATCTCGTAGGACTTGTTGGCCTGCCGCTTCTGGATCTTGGTCATGGCCGAACCGAACGGCTTGAAATCGTTGGTCATGGTCTGGTCGACCAGAATGTTGCGGTCGGCAAGAAACAGGATGCGTTTTTTCGCCTTGGACTTCCACAGCCGCCAGATGATCTGAAAGGCGGTAAAGGTCTTTCCTGTGCCGGTGGCCATCACCAGCAGGATGCGATTTTGGCCCCGGGCTATCGCCTCGATGGTCTTGTTGATGGCCAACAGCTGGTAATAGCGGGGGCTTTTATCACTGCCGTCGCTGAAATAATCCTGCGTGACCAGTGCATTCTGCTGATCGTTAAGGCCACGGTGCTGCGCCCACCATTGCCACAGCGTTTCCGCATCGGGGAATTCGTGGAGTGCAAGTTCACGCTCGACAATACCGTCTGAGGCAATCTTGTTGTGAAACAGAAAGCCATCGCCGTTGGAGCTGAACACAAAGGGCACTTGCAGCATGTCTGCGTAGCCCAACGCCTGTTGCATGCCATCGCCAACAGTGTGGTTGTTGTCCTTGGCTTCGATAATGGCAAGGGGAATATTCGGCTTGTAAAAGAGGACATAATCGGCCCGCTTGTGCCTAGCGCGGGTATGCAGCTTGCCACGCACGATGATACGCCCCTTGGTGAGAGGAAACTCTTCACGAACCTGGGTCGTGACATCCCAGCCGGCCTTTTCCAGGGCGGGGGTAATGTACTTTGTGCAGATATCGCGTTCGGAGAGTTGTTTCTTGTTCATCAGGCCAACTTCCCCTGTTCTTTCATCCGCTCACAAAAAGCTTCGAATTGCCTTCTCGCCAGCTTAAAGGGAACCGTCTTGCTGTTTTCCCAGCGGTTGATCGTGGAAAAGCTCACGCCCAGCTCGTGGGCCAGCTCTTCCTGGCTGAGCCCCAGATGCTGGCGGACCTCTTTGACCGTCTCCGCAAAATTTTCCGGTGCCTTTGCCATATCGGTTTGCCTCAATTCCTGGTGCGCCACCTATTCCCAGGCGGCGAGCGAACGCAATTTGTCCAACGTACAATTACGGCCATCAATATAGCAGGTGACAACGCATGTGGAAAGCGGAAAGTTGGCGAGTATTTCAGAATTTTCCGTCACTTCGCGCTTCCTCCCGGTAAGTAAGCCTTCAGAAAGCCAGCACGAAAAAATCAGCCGACACCCGACACTTTCTCCGTCTCTCCGGTAAGTAAGCGGGGAAGCAATCACATTCACAACGAGGAGCGCCCGACCATGGACATCAACGACCTCTTTGACGGAATCATGAAGAGTATCAACCAGTTTGCCGACGAAATCGCCGAACAGCGGTTGCAGGAAAAAATGCTGGAAACCGGACGAGGTCCGGAGAATGGGGGTAAGAATGCGGAGAATTTTGAGGCGAAAGAGAAGCGGGGTATGACGGATTTCCCGAAAAGGGAGTGATCGGGGCGGTAGCGCCGACACCCTAAAAGCGACGTAAGTCGCTGACAATACGCAGAAAAAGAAAACCCGCCCAATAACCGGACGCGGTTAGTGGACGGGTCTGTCTTTTTTAAATGGTGGAGGCGGCGGGAGTTGAACCCGCGTCCGAAAATACTCCCCTCCCGATATCTACATGCTTAGTTCTGTTTGGTTGCTTATCGTGCCTCGGCCCCTCCAGAACAAGAGGCTTTCGGCACTATCCCACTGAATTTCGCCATCGGCGCGGCAGGCGCGCACCGTAGGCTATCCCGCTAGTCGACGTTCTTTTCGGCCGCGCAGGAGTAGGCCGAAAGACCGGTAGCATTTAAGCTGCTACAGCGTAAGAATAGTCGTCTGCGACTATATTTTGCTCTACCTGTTTTACGAGGTTGGTAGAAACCTCGGCATGCAACCTGAGCTTACATATCCCCGTCGAATCCGTTTCGCCCCCATGTTTGAATGAAAATTAACAACCACTACTAAAATCATGGCCTCACAAAAAGTCGTCACACCGGTGAAAACCGGTGTCCAGTCTTTCCTCAACTATCTAAAACCACTGGATTCCGGCTTTCGCCGGAATGACGGATGTTACGATAAAAATGCCCGAACACTCTACCTGTACCGCTGCACGGCCCGCTCCACCTCGCGGTCCGTCTCTTTCTTCTTGAGCGATTCCCGCTTGTCGTAGAGCTTCTTGCCTTTGGCCAGGCCAAGAACAACCTTGGCCTTCCCCCTCTCGTTGAAATACATCTTCAGGGGAATCAAAGAATACCCTCTTTCCTGAATCTTGCCAACGAGCTTGAGGATCTCGCGTTTCTTGAGCAGCACCTTGCGCTCCCGCACGGGGTCCGGCGCATCGTAGGTGGCGTGGCTGTATGGCGAGATATGCACCCGCTGGAGAAAAACCTCGTTGTTTTTGATCTTGGCAAACCCGTCCCGCAGGTTGGCCTTCCCGGCCCTGAGGGATTTCACCTCCGAGCCCAATAATTGGAGGCCTGCCTCGATCTCCGATTCAATGGTATAATCGTGATAGGCTTTTTTGTTGGTGCAGACAACCTTCACAGCCACATTTTCACCCGTAGGCCCGTGCCCGAAACTTCAAGAAAAAAACCCTTGCTCCTAGGGAACAAGGGGATCATAACAATACTATAATACATCCTGCCTGAAAAAGCCAGGGGCGCGGTCTTGCTGGGCTTGGTCGCCGTTAAAAGCCGTGCGGGCGGCGTTGCTTCATTGTAGCCATCCAGGATGCAACTCTTTTTTCGGCACAGACCTCAATGCCGGTTTTGTACCTCACTGCATACAAGTTCGATCAGGGTGAAGCCCTGTTGGCTGTTTGCGGTAGGCATAATCACCCTCCTCCCCGGCAAATAAAATAGCCGCCGGTGCGCGGCGCCCCGCGAAATTCTATCCGCCCCTGCGTTTTCAAGAGCTTGAGCCAGCACTCCAGCGTCCTTTGGGGTATATCAAGAGCACGGTGAATTTCACCGGTTTTTTTGCCCGGATTATCGGCTAAAAATGTGAGCAAGATATTTACTCCGCCATTTACTCCGCCCCCGAGGGGAAACAACGTAACCTTGAAAAAATTGCCGACCACCTCAAAAAGCGGCTCTTTAGCCCCGACGGCCAGCATGGTCTGCCGCACCCGCTTGATGCCGGAACCGTATTTTTCAATGGCCCCGGCCTCTTTGAAAATGGCGGCGACCTGCTTGTTCCGAGGATTGGAGGCGGCGCGGCCGGCAACGATCTCCGGCATGGTAATCCCGTCCGGCAGAGGGCCGGGGTTGAAAAACTCGATCCGGTCGTTGTGGATTTTGATGGTCGAGTCGGCGCTGGCCCGATAATCCCGGTGAACGATCATGTTGAGCACGATTTCCCGGACCGCCTCCAGGGGGGATATTCCCAAACCTCGTCCCGTTGCGCCTTGCCCGTGATCACAAAACGCTTGCTCGTGTGTTTGCGGACAAAATCCAGACAGACGTCCACCTCGGCAAAAAGATCGTCACGGATGGTCAGGTTGTCCCGGATGATCGTCTCTGAATCAAAGCGTCCGGCGTCAATGGTGGTGGTCAGGCCCGGCTCCTTGCCGAACAGCAGAAAACAGCCGAAACTGACGGCGCCATCGCGCACCAGCCAGAATTTGCGCAGCACGGTCAGCGGGTCGTCGTCAATGGGGCGCTCCCGAAGGCGACTGGCCTGCTCGACGAACCGGTTCAGCTTGTCCATGGAAATATCCGCGAGACCGTGCAACGGGTCCGGGGCGAAATCCCAACTCCGGTTGATGCTCTTCAGGTGCTCGTTGGCGATTTCCTCCAGGTTCATCAGGTGATTGGCGCCGTGCTTGCGGATATAGTACGGCCCTGCAAGCTCACCGGTTTTACCGGATAAGCCGGCACCCAGAAGAGAACCACTTCCTTGCCGCGATGGCGCACCATCTCGGCCTCCGGCACAATGGCCGGAGCGGTGATGGTTTTTACCTGGTTGATCCACTGTTGCAGACTTTGCGGCGAAAGAGACACACCCACCACCTTTTTTGCATCGTTCACCCCGATGATCAGGGTTCCACCCCTGGCGTTGACAAAGGCCGCCAGGGTTTCCATCGCCTCCCGGCCGAAGGAGGTCTTGAACTCCACCGTATCGCTCTCGCCCCCTTGCAGCAATTCCTTGAGCATAGAGGCGCCGGAAGCGATCGGCGGCCCGGTTGCTGCTTTGCGGAAGGCGTCCGGAAACCACGGTTAAAGCCCCAGGTTGCGGCAGATTACGGTCTGAATCAGCAGCAGCCGCCGGAAGCCGTCGCCCATCAAATAGTACAACTCGATCGCCTGAAAATTTTTCACCACTTGCTGGAAACCACCAATCCCTCCGGTGGCGGCGCCGCTGTTTCTGTCCAGGAGGGCACTGCCGGCATTGGCTATGCCGCCAATGAACTGGGCAATCAGCACCTTCACCAGGTTGAAAACCTTGTCGTCAAAGCGTATCTTAAGATGCTGCATCATGCCCTGTTTCTCCCCCGCGGATTTTTTCCTGCTTTTTCAACTTATTGCTTGCGCAACCGGTTAATTTCTCCGCCAAGATCTTGGATTATTGCTGCCATAGCCCCTCTCAGCGGCTCCAGATTGTGTGTACATATCCGATGTGTACAACGCGAAGGGATCGGGGTTTCTGGTCTGGATGCAGATATCCACGTCACTGCCTTCCCGTGCTTCGTCACGGGCAATCAAACCAAAAACACCCATGGCCAGAATACCATATTTTTCGGCATATTCTTTTTTGTATTCCCGCAACACCCCGACAATCCGCTCTTTTGGCAGCATGTCGCTACTCCATTGCAGCTCAGGAACAAGATCGTGGCGTCCGGTGAGGTTGGCGACCACCGGCCGCACCCTCTTTTTGCCTCCAGACATTTGCAAATAGCGAGCCGGCAGAGCCTGGAGCGTTTCAGGCGGGAACAGCACCGGCAGATGGCGTGAGGGCTGGCGGCTGTTTTCGATGATCTTTGAGAAGGGGAAGCGGTCGGAGCCCGGCTCGCCCCGGTCCAGCCGGGTCAAAATGTCCTCGGCGGAAAGCAGGTAATCGCCCCGGAAACACTCCGCCATAACCCGACGGCGCTGATCATTCTGGGATCTTCCTCGTTTTTCGGAGTTGCCGGCACTGTCGCAGTCGTTTGGATTACTCCATGGGTCCGATAAACTCACCGTGTCACCGGCAGGTCAAAATCCAGGCCGGATTAACAGGTGCGAACATT
>JAJZSH010000075.1 GCA_021822005.1 Deltaproteobacteria bacterium
ATCTGGGCGAGCATCATTTCGTGCGGCTCTCCTGGCTTGCGAAGGTAAAGAAGCCGAAGCGGTGATTTCAATACGTTTCAGAGTATTACATAGCAAAACGCTCTGGCCAACACCAGTCTTTTTGTCGGCGAGGATTCATAAATCAAAAGCAGTCGACGTGGATGCAGGAAGGCAATGGCGTTGCGTGATCCGACAAGGCGGGATGGGAGAATCGCCAGCGTGGTACGAGGAAAACCCAGGAGAGGGGTCCACGGATGGCCCCTGTGTCTGGGGCGCCAGCGGGCGCGGCGAAGCAGGTGCTTATTCTCGTGGCACTCCGGCGGAAAATGGTCTATTAAAGGGGAGTGTCGATACCTGTCCAACCCTGTGAGCATCCTGGAGAAAAGAGGAGAGAGCCATGATCCGGTTTCGCGTTGACGAAGAGCGTTGCATCCAGTGCGGCGAGTGCGCCCTTGACTGCCCGGCGAGCGTCATCGCCATGGAGGAATTTCCGCGCATGGCGAACGAGGCCGGTTGCATCCAGTGTCAGCACTGCCTGGCCGTCTGCCCCACTGCCGCGGTTTCCATCCTCGGCAAGGACCCGGACGCGAGCACCGAACTCAAGGGCAATCTGCCCGACCCGGCCCAGCTCACCACCCTGATCAAAGGAAGGCGGGCGGTGCGCCGCTACCAGGATCAGGACCTTCCTCCGGCCCTGATCGATGAACTGCTGGAGATCGCCTGCCATGCGCCCACCGGGGTCAATGCCCGATCGGTGCTCTTCACCGTGGTCAAGGAGCGGGCCGTGCTGCACCGACTGCGGGAGGAACTCATCACCTGTCTGGCCCAAAAGCAGGCGGCCGGCGAACTGCCAAAGGGGCGGACCGGCAAATACCTTAATTGGGTGGTGGGTGTCTGGCAGCAGGAGGGCAAGGATGCCCTCTTCCGGGGCGCGCCGCATCTGTTGATCACCAGCGCCCCGGCCGATGATCCCTGCCCGGTGCAGGACAATATCATCGCGCTCGCCACCTTCCAGTTCATCGCCCATGCCCGCGGCGTCGGCACGGTATGGGACGGCATCTGCATGATGGCCCTGGCCGCCTGCCCCGAGGTGACTGCCAAGTTCGGCATCCCGGCCAACCACATTCTGGGCTATGCCATGGCCTTTGGCGCCCCGGCGGTGGAATACCACCGCACCGTGCAACGCGGCCCGGCCTTGGTGAATGTGGTGCAGTGGTAGAGTCGTCCATGACTTCCATTTTGCAGTGTCCGGTTTGCCGAAAGCCGCTGCTGCCCACTGTGACCGGCTATCAATGCGCCGCCCGGCACAGCTTCGATGCTGGCCGCCAGGGCTATGTCAACCTAGTGCTTGCCCACAAAAAGCATTCCAAGGAGCCGGGGGACGACCCGGGCATGATCCAGAGCCGGCGGCGGTTCCTGGACCTGGGGTATTATTGCCGGGTCTCCGACGGTGTCAACGAGGCCGTCCGCACCGTGCTTTCGGGATTGGCGGACCTGAGCGGATGCAGCATTCTTGATGCCGGCTGCGGCGAGGGATATTATCTCCAGCGCCTCAAAGAGGCCTTGGCCCATGGCGGCACGGCGCGGTTGCCGATAGAGTACCACGGGGTCGATGTGTCCAAGTTTGCGGTGCGTCAGGCCACGCAGCGCGACCGGACCATGGCCTGGTTCGTGGCCAGCATCAACGATCTGCCCTTTCTCGATGAAACGCTCGATATCGTGCTCAATATATTTTCTCCGGCAAACGTCATGCAATTTGCCAGAATCCTCAAGCCGAGCGGCAGCCTCGTTTTCGTGAGCCCCGGCCCGAAACACCTCAACGGCCTGCGGGAGATCATCTATCCGGTCGCAAGAGAGCATGAGGCGCCCTCGATCACCGCCAAGGCCAGGGAACTTTTCGCTCCTGCCCCTGTGTCGAGGATCACCTACCCGCTGGAACTCACCAACAATCAGGTGATCATGGACCTGCTGGCCATGACCCCTTATTACTGGAACATCGATCAGGAGACCAAGGCCAGGGTGGCGGCCCTGAACCGGTTAGCGCTGGATGTCGATGTGGAGATCCGCGTGTTCCGTAAAAAGAAAGCGGGCTGAACCGCCGCGCTTTCTCTTTAAAACTTCTTCATCTTCTCGCCGATCCGGGTGGCTTTGTCGCACTGGGAGCCTTGTTTGGGATTGCAATCGACGAGGATGCTCATCACCTTGCCGGCGGTCTTATGGCAGCCGGCATCTTCCAGCCGGCCCAGGAGGTCGGACATCAGCTTGTTGAATTCCACGCATTTTTCGTAATCCGAAGAAGCGCGTTGGTGCAGCAGGGCCGCCTGTTCCAGGTCGGCCTTGATGTCGGGCGGGATTTTTTCAGCCATGATCTGTTCCTCGAATGCTGGGCGGTAAAACTCTATTTTACCCGGTTGCCCGTTGATTGCTCTATTCTTTTCTGCCGGGACAGGGAATGAAAGTCGGGACAAAATGCGATCCGTCCTTTACAGTATTCGCAGTTTTGTTGCGAATCACCATTGACCGTGCCTGAGTCACGCGATGAAAATACGTCCCCCCACCCCGGCAGAGCATGCCAAGGTTGCCGCGTTGCTGCGCCAGGCATTCCCCGACAGCACCCATGAGGCGCAACTGGTGGCCGCCCTCCGCAGCCATGGCAGGATCGCGCACGAATGGGTCTGCATCCACACCAATCAGGTCATTGCCTATCTTGCCTTTACCAACGCCTATCATGGCACGGCGGTCTGCGGCCTCCATCTGGCGCCGTTGGCGGTGAAGCCGGAGTTTCAGAGACAGGGGATCGGCTCGGAACTGCTGCGCTTTGTCTTGCGCCAGGCGGCGATCCGGGACAAGATCCTCTTTGTGCCGGGCGATCCCGGCTTCTATCGGAAGTTCGGCTTTGCGCCCTGCGCCATGCCGCTTTGCCCCTTTCCTGAGTATCCGCAAGACCATCACCAGTCAGTTCAAGGTGGGGTATGAGGCGGAGTTTGCCGCAAAGACCGAAAAGGTCCGGAAGGCGGCGAAAGGAAAAAAAAACGAGGTGACAATCTGATGCGCACTCTGAAAATCGACATTGCCGGTGAGCCGCCGGTTGATATTTTTCAGGACCGGGGCAGGTATATCTGGTTTTCCGTGGCATCGCTGGCGTTCGTCCTGTGCGGGGTGCTCCTGGCGGTGTATGCGATCTTCTACAGTACAGCGCCGAGCGAAACCCTGGAAACCGTCTCCCTGGTGCTCTTTGTCGGGCCGGGGCTGTTCTTTGCCTATTTTGCCGAAAAGCTCCAGGCCTATAAAAGGTTGACCCCGCAACAGACCAAAGAGCTGGCCGCGTTGGCTCGGAAGCATGCGGAGATCGCAGCCTACTGCGCCCAGGTGGCCAAGGCGGGCCGGTTGCCGATCCTGGCCGAGTACGAGGCCTGCGAGGCCCGGAGCGTCGAGCTGAACCGGGACATCCTGGAAGAGCAAGAAGGCTGATCGCTGCCAACGCTGGGGAAAACGGGACGGCTCTCTTGCCTTGGCGCCTGTGCCCCAAGCAGTCCGGCAGCGAAGGCGATCCTGCCCCGGCTTGATACCATGAAAATCGTTCTTGAGTTGATGGATTTTCATGGTATTATAATGCCATGATCCAGCGCACATCCATACTCGACACGCTGAAGAGCGCACTTGCCCGGAGTCGGGTGGTGGTGCTGGCCGGGCCGCGTCAGTGCGGGAAGACAACGCTGGCGCGGGAGCTGCTTCCGGAGGACTCCGTCAACTACTTCGACCTGGAGGACCCAGCCAGTCTCGCGCGACTGGATGAGCCCATGACGGCGCTCGGTCCGTTGCAGGGCTTGGTGGTGATTGACGAGGTGCAACGACGCCCGGACCTTTTCCCGGTCCTGCGCGTGTTGGCGGACCGGAAGAAGCCGCCCGCCCGTTTTCTGATTCTCGGCAGCGCCTCGGGGGACCTGCTGCGGCAGACCTCGGAGAGTCTGGCCGGCAGGATGGAACGCGTGACCATTGGCGGCTTTTCCTTGCCGGAGTTGGGCGCGGCGGCGGAGCAGCGGCTCTGGCTGCGCGGTGGGTTCCCGCTTGCCTATCTGGCAGCAAACGAGGCGGACAGCCTTTCGTGGCGCAAGAATTTCATCCAGACCTTGCTGGAACGTGATCTCCCGCAGTGGGGCGTGCGGGTGCCCGCCGTGGCACTCCAGCGCTTTTGGACAATGCTGGCCCATTATCACGGCCAGACCTGGAATGCGGCCGAACCGGCCCGCGCCTTGGGGGTGGGCGAATCCACCACCCGCCGCCATCTGGACTTGCTGACGGATGCGTTCATGATCCGCCAACTGCTGCCTTTTCATGCCAACCTGCGCAAGCGGCAGGTGAAGGCGCCGAAAATCTATGTACGGGACAGCGGGCTTCTGCATCAACTGCTTGGCATCGACTCGGCCAAGGCCCTGCTCAACCACCCCAAAGTGGGGGCCTCATGGGAAGGCTTTGTTATCGAACAGGTGTTGATGAGCGAACCGCATGATGAGGCCTTTTTCTGGGCCACCCATCAGGGAGCGGAAATCGATCTGATTCTGCGCCGCGGCAATGCGTTGTTCGGCGTTGAATGCAAACGCACCGACACCCCGCGTTTGACCCCTTCCATTCGTAACGCCATTGGCGATTTGGGATTGCAACATGTGATTGTCATCTATCCCGGCACGCGACGTTTTCCCTTGGCGGAAGGGGTCGAGGCGGTGCCCCTGCAAACGATCGGCAAGAGGGGGGCCCTTTTCGAGGGGGGTGGGGCATGAGCGAGAGTCCCCCGTCGAACCCCTGCCAACTCTGTTCTCCCAGCCTGTGCGGTCTGTTGAGCCGACACGAGGAATATGCAGATCTGGGTTGATGCCGACGCGTGCCCCAAGGCCATCAAGGAGATTCTCTTCCGCGCGGCCGAGCGGGTCGGGGTGCCGCTCGTTCTGGTGGCCAACAAATTGCTGCGTACCCCGCCATCCCGCTATGTCCGGGCGATCCAGGTGGGGAACGGCCTGGATGTGGCTGACCAGCGTATCGTTGCCGACATGGAGCCCGGCGATCTGGTGATCACGGCGGATATTCCGTTGGCCGCCGCGGCGATCCGCCAAGGCGGGCATGCCCTGAATCCGCGGGGCGAGTGGTATTGCCGGGAAAATATCGAGGAACGGCTGACCATGCGCAACTTCATGGAGCAGTTGCGGGAGACCGGGGTGCAGACCGGCGGGCCGGACAATCTGAGCCAGAAGGACCGGCAGGCTTTTGCCAACCGGCTGGATCAGTTTCTGGCGCGTCAGGGCCGGTGAGATTTTTTTCTGCGGCGAGGCACGTTCATCGTGCACGGCAGGTGAAAGACGATGCAGCGTAAAAGCGGTGAGGCCAAGGGGGCAGTGGACGAGGCCCTGCGCGACAAGGAACAGCGGGAGCAATCCTACCGCGAGCGGGCCCTCAAGCTCTTTCCCTGGGTCTGCGGCCGGTGCGGCCGGGAGTTCGGCGGCAAGAAGCTCAAGGAACTCACGGTCCACCACAAGGACCACAACCACGACAACAACCCGCCCGACGGCAGCAACTGGGAACTGCTCTGCATCTACTGCCACGACAATATTCATTCCCGCAGCCTGGAGGCGGAACATGTGGTTGGTGGCGAAAAACGCGCACCCGATGCTGTTCCCACCCATCAACCCTTTGCCGACCTGGGCGACCGGTTGAACTCCCGGAAATAGCGGGAACAGCGCGCAACGTTCAGCTATGAGCGATCAGCTGTCAGCTCTCACCCATTACGCCTCACCCTTCACGCCGTGTTTTTAAACCGGGTCCGCAGGTAGAGGGTCTCCACCTTCTTTCTGGCCCATGGGGTCTTGCGCAGGAACTTGAGGCTCGATGCGATGCCGGGCTCCTTGGTGAAACAGTTGATGCTGATCTTCCCGCCCAAGGTTTCCCAGCCGTAGTGGGCCACCAGGCGGGTGAGGATCGTCTCCAGGGTAAGGCCGTGCAGCGGGTTGTTGGCCTGGGGCGTGCTCATGGTGCGCTCTTTGCCATGGCCAGGTAGAGTTCGCGCCCCACCCAGGCATCGGTGGCCGCGTAGCGGATCTGCTGCGGGGTGAGTTCCTCCCTGGCCCAGTTGGAGGTCTGCGCCCCCTTGGCGATGCGGAAGCCCAGGAGCACGGCCGCCATACCGCGCAGGCCGTGGTTTTTGATCTCCGCCTGCTTGGCGCGGTGGCCTAAGTCCACAAAACCGGCAGCAGTGAAGGGGGAGAGTTCATTGAGCGCCCGGATGTCGTTCTTCAGGCTGACCCCGGCCTTGACGATGGCCGGATCGGCCAGAATCTCGCAGAGCGGTTGGGCCAGCCCCAGGGGCTTCAATTGGAAAATAAAGACCTCCTCGGCGCTGGCCAGTTGCAGCAGCGACGGCAGGTAGCTTTCGCCAACCGTGTAGGCCGGCCGGGTCTCGGTGTCGAAGCCGAGCAGGGTATGGCCGGCGAGCCGGTCCACGGCGGCGGCGAGTTCGTCTCCCGTCCGCACCACATGCACCGGCCCGCTCCATTGCCGCATGGGGCAGGCGTTGATCTCCTCCTTGCTCATCCGCCGGTCAAAGCCCGGCTGGCCGGTATCGTTGTGGGGCATTTTTTGTACCAATGTAGAAATTTCAGCCATCATCACTCACGCTTCACGCCTCACGTTTCACCCTTCGTTCAGCACCTTGAGGAAGGCAGGGCCGTACGTTTCGAGCTTGCGGGCGCCCACCCCGTGGATGGCGAGGAGCGCGGCCTCGTCCTTCGGGCGAAAGGCTGCCATCTCGATCAGGGTCTTGTCGCCGAAGACCACAAAGGGCGGCACCCCGGCCGCATCGGCCAGTTCCTTGCGCAGGCGGCGCAGTTTTTCGAAGAGCGCCTCGTCGTAACTGAGACCGGCAAGGTTTTTCGGCCCCCTTTTTTTGGCCGTGCTTACCCTGGCCCGCGGTTTGGCCATGGTGAGCTGCGCTTCGCCTTTGAGCAGGGGGCGGGCCGCATCGGTGAGCTTGAGCACCGAATAATCGGCCACATCCTGAAAGAGATAGCCGTGATGGACCAGATGGTGCAACAGGCTGGCCCAGAATTCCTTGGGCTGCTCCCTGCCGATGCCGTAGGTGGAGAGGCGGTCATGCCCCAGACTCAGTATCCGTTCGCCCTGGGAGCCGCGCAGTACGTCGATGACATGATTGATACCGAAGCGCTGCCCCACCCGGTAGACGCAGGAAAGGGCCTTGCGGGCCTCGTCGGTCACGTCGAAGAGTTCGGGCGGGTCAAGGCAGATGTCGCAGTTGCCGCAGGGTTCAGGGAGCGATTCGCCGAAGTAGCCGAGCAGCACCTGGCGCCGGCAGCTCCTTGCCTCGGCAAAGGCGACCATGGCGTTCAATTTGTGGATCTCGATCCGTTTCTGCTCCGGGTTCTTGCCCAGCTCGATGAGGCCGCGCGCCACCGCGATATCGCCGTAGCCGAAGAGGAGCACCGCCTCGGCAGGCAGGCCGTCGCGGCCGGCCCGGCCGGTCTCCTGGTAGTAGCCTTCGATGTTCTTGGGCAGGTCGTAGTGAACCACGAAGCGGACATTGGGCTTGTCGATGCCCATGCCAAAGGCCACCGTGGCCACCACCACCTGGAGGTTGTCCCGCAGGAAGTCTTCCTGCACCCGGCGGCGCTCTTCGGGGGGCAGGCCGGCATGATAGGCCGCCGCGCCAATGCCTGCCGCAGCCAGATGGTCCGCCACCTCTTCCACCCGCTTGCGGCTCAGGCAGTAAACGATCCCGGCCTCGTCATGGCGCCCGGCCAGCAGGGCGAGCAACTGCTCCCTGGGCTTCTGCTTGTCCATGACGGTGTAGCGGATGTTGGGCCGATCAAAGCCGGCGACATAGGCGCGGGCCGTTTGGAGGTTGAGGCGGGCCACGATATCGGCCCTGGTTTGATTTTCCGCCGTGGCGGTGAGTGCGATCAGCGGGATGGCGGGGAAGAGGGCACGCAGGCGGCCCAGTTCGCGATATTCGGGGCGGAAATCATGACCCCATTGCGACACGCAATGCGCCTCGTCGATGGCAAAAAGCGCGATGGGGATCGTCGCCAGCCGTTCCAGAAAGTCGCTGTGCATCAACCGCTCCGGCGCGATGTAGAGGAGATCGAGTTCGCCCGCGTGGAGGCGGGCAAGCACCTGGCGGGCCTCGGCGGCATTCAGGGAGGAGTTGTAAAAGGCGGCCCGCACCCCGTTTTCCTTGAGGGCGTCCACCTGATCCTGCATCAGCGAGATGAGCGGGCTCACCACGATGCCGACCCCATCCCGGTGCAGGGCCGGGATCTGATAGCAGAGGGACTTGCCGCCGCCGGTGGGCATGAGCACAAAGGCGTCCTCGCCTCGGATAAGGCCGGTGATGATTTCCTCCTGGTGCTGGCGGAACGCGCTGTAGCCGAAGATGGTGCGCAGGCTGTCGAGGGGTGCCGGGCTGGTGGTGACCAAAGGGATGCTCATGAAATGTGAGAAAGGCTGATCCTACGCTGTCGCTCCATACTACCCGTTTTGCAGGGATCGGCAATCGAACAATTTGCCCATGCAATTTATTTCCTTGTATTTTCTGAAAAATAGGATATAGTATGGGGTATAACTACATACAAGTGCATTCTGAGCAGCACCTCCTCGCTAACCTCGTTGTTCCCACATCGTTCGTTGCCGTCGAAGTTCCTGCCGAGTATACGACAGGCAAGAGAGCCGACAGGAAACCATATTAAAAAATTGCCCACACGAACCCTTCGCCGGAACGCCCTTGAGGGTGCCGTGGAGACTCGCCGGGTGGTGCGAAAAAGATATTTTGGAGTTGATCGGTCCTGGCGACAAGACTGATGCCGGGTCATATTTGGATGGTCCGGTCTTTTAAAAAGTGGTTCCCAAGGGAACCCAGTACAAAGGAGTAGTACAAGATGGCAGCAGGAACGGTAAAATGGTTCAACGATTCCAAGGGGTTTGGCTTCATCGAGCAGGACGGCGGCAAGGATGTCTTTGTGCATCATTCCGCGATTCAGGCTCAGGGTTTCAAGTCCTTGAAGGAAGGCGCCCGGGTGACCTTCGACGTGGTCGATGGCCCCAAGGGTCCGGCCGCAGCCAACGTCGTCCAGCAGTAAGCGCTGACAGCGACCATGGAAAGACCCTGCCTTGTGCGGGGTCTTTTTTTTTGTTTTGTCGTCTTTTTCCGACCCGAGTTGCACATTCGAGGCCACAGGGATTCTCCTGGTGGCCTTTTTTACGATGAGGCCAGACCATGATCACCGCCGCCAATGTTTCCCTTGCCTATGGCAAGAGGATTATCTTCCAGGACGTCAACATCAAGTTTACCCCCGGCAACTGCTACGGCCTGATCGGGGCGAATGGTGCCGGCAAATCCACCTTCCTGAAGATCCTGGCCGGCCAGCGTGAACCGGATCGGGGCGAGGTCATCAAGGGGCCGAAACAGCGCCTCGCCATGCTCAACCAGGATCAGTTCGCCTTTGACGAGCACACGGTCTTCGATACCGTGATCATGGGGCATGGGAAGCTCTACACCGTGATGGCCGAACGGGAGGCCCTCTATGCCAAGGCGGACTTCAGCGAGGAGGACGGTGTCCGTTCCGGCGAACTGGAGACCCTGTTCGGCGAGTTGGGCGGCTACGAGGCCGAGGCAGAGGCGGCGGTACTCCTGAGTGGTCTCGGCATTCCCGAAGAGCTGCGGCAGAAGAGGATGAAGGAGCTGGACGGCGGCGACAAGGTGCGGGTGCTGCTGGCCCAGGCCCTGTTCGGCAATCCGGACATCCTGCTGCTCGATGAGCCCACCAACCAGCTCGATCTTAGGACCATCACCTGGCTGGAGGAGTTTCTCTCCCGCTTCCAGAACACGGTGATCATCGTCTCCCACGACCGCCATTTCCTCAATCAGGTCTGTACCCACATGGCGGATATCGATTACGGCAAGATCACGGCCTATGTGGGCAACTACGACTTCTGGCAACAGGCGAGCCAGCTCCACTTCCGCCAGAAGGAGAGCGAGAGCAAGAAGGCCAATGCCAAGGCAGACGAACTCAAGGCCTTTATCCAGCGCTTCAGTTCCAACGCTTCCAAGGCCAAACAGGCCACCTCGCGCAAAAAGCTGCTGGAGAAGCTCACCATCGAGGATATGCCGGTCTCCTCGCGGAAATATCCCTACATCGTCTTCACCCCGGAACGGCCCTGCGGCGACGTGATCCTGGAGATCAGCGGGCTGTCGAAGTCGATCGACGGGGTCTCCCTGTTCGAGGACCTTACCCTCACGGTCAACAAGGGCGACAAGATCGCCTTTGTCGGCACCAACAGTCTGGCCAAGACCACCCTCTTTCAGATTCTGGCCGGCGAGATCGAGCCGGACCAGGGCAGCTTCCGCTGGGGAGTGACCATCAGCAGCTCCTATTTCCCCAAGGAAAACAGCGCCTATTTCAATAACGAGGCGTTCGATTTGGTCGGCTGGCTGCGCCAGTTTGCCTCGCCCAAGGAGCACGAGAGCTTCCTGCGGGGGTTCTTGGGCAAGATGCTTTTTTCCGGGGAAGAGGCGCAGAAAAAGACCTCGGTCCTCTCCGGCGGCGAGCGGGTGCGCTGCATGCTCGCCAAGATGATGCTCTCCGGCGCCAATGTCCTTATCCTCGACGAGCCCACCAATCATCTCGATCTGGAGTCGATCACCGCGCTGAACAATGGGCTGAACGCTTTTCCCGAGGTGGTGCTCTTCGCCTCCCACGACCATCAACTGGTCTCCACCGTGGCCAACCGGATTGTCGAGATCACGCCGGAGGGCATCATCGATGTGATGATGGGCTTCGACGACTATCTCGCCAGCAGCGAGACAGGATTCGATACCGGCCGGGCCATGGAAAACCAGGCGGCATAGCACAGGGTTGCCGGGAAGTCCGGCCCGCTCTTTTTTGTGGAAAAATGCCCGGGGTTGTCTGCATTATTCCATTTCTCAATCAAGATGGAAACGCGAAGGCAGTGGATGGGCAAGGCCCATTGACGAGCGAGCAGCGACGAGACAGGACAGTGAGTACGGCGAGGAGCCGCGCAGCGCGTTGAG
>JAJZSH010000076.1 GCA_021822005.1 Deltaproteobacteria bacterium
AGCCGAGGCCAGGAGGGTGGTGTCGATGGTCATGGTGGCAAGCAGGGGTTGGATGGCGATGAGCGGGTCGGTCAGCAAAAGCGGGCCGATGGCCACGGAATAGAAGCTGCCGCTGACCGCGCTGACCCCACGGCTGTTGAGCAGCGGCACCGTCACCATACAGACGAGAGAAAGAATCTGGATGGTTCTTCTGAACGGGGCAATCTTCATCCTGCCCCCCCGGGGATTACGGTGATGGCGGCGGACTCGACCGGACAGACATGCTCACAGACCCCGCAGCCCGCGCATTTTTTCTCGTTCACCACCGGCCGCAGCTCGCTGTCCATGGTGATCGCCTCATTGAAGAGCGGGCAATGGTCGTAACAGCTCCGGCAGAGGGTTCCCTGCCAGGCAAGGCACTCTTTCCTGTTGAGGCGCGCAATCCCCATCCGGACGTTTTCGCGTTTTTTCACCCTGCTGTCCAAGGCGCCGGACGGGCATCCCGGCACACACTTCATGCAGAGATAGCAGGGGGATTGCCTGGCCCGGATGACCGGAGTTCCCGTGATCGCCAATCCATCGAGCAGGCCGGCGATCCGGATCGCCCGGTGGGGGCAGAGCTGGGCGCATTTGCCGCAGCGGATGCAGCGACCGAGGAAATCCGCTTCCGGCACCGCGCCCGGCGGTCTCAGAAGAGGCTTACTCTTGGGCGCCTGCATACACTGGATACACCCCGATAACATGTTCCACTGCGGCCAACCGCTGCATGCCCTCGGTCAAGGCCGCGACCGATTCGGCCTCAATAACCGTGACGATCTGGTTTTCCTTGCTGCCGTACACCTCCGTACCCGGCAACCGGGCCAGGTCGGCCAGCACTGCCTCAGCCGCACCCGCTTCCGTTGCCACCACCACGCTTGCAATCGCCATTTTTCACCGTCCCGTTAAAAGAACCCTCCCCCCTGGCGACAGACCGGGGTCTGCCACCGGGAGAAAGGCGGAGAAGATTATGCTTGACGGACTTGCAAAAAGTCCGTCGTACCGTTGAAGATGGCTAAGCAAAGGGGCTGATATCCAAGGCGCAGTGTGCTTTTGCGAATGAGGCCATACACATGGTATGCCGAATGAGCAAAAGTGCGCTGCAACGCCGGAGATCGGCCTTTTTGCGACGCCATCACGCTTTTTCCAGCTTTACCGCGCAGATCTTGAATTCCGGCTGCTTCGACAGGGCATCGAAGGCGTCGATGGTCAGCGCGTTGATCATCCGGTCCGGGTAGTGCATGGGCATGAAAACCAGCCCGTCCCGCGGCACATCCACCACCTTGGCCTCAAGAACAATGGACCCCCGCCGGGAGGTAACCTTGACCTTGTCCTTGTTTTTAACCCCGATCCTGGCTGCGTCCCTGGGATTGATCTCCACGTAGGCGTCCGGAGCCGAACGTTTGAGCTCCGGCACCTTGAGGGTCATGGTCCCGGTGTGCCAATGCTCGATCTGGCGGCCGGTGGTCAGGACGAAGGGGTATTCGGCATCGGGCGGCTCGGCCGGACCTTTGTGGGGCCTGAGCCAGATGGTCACCCGGTTATTGTCCGCCTTGGCGCTGTAGAAAAGGATGCCCTCGGCCTTGGGGTCCTGTTGTTTGACCAAAACGTCGTATTCGGAGGTGTAGCGCCGGACTGTGCCGGGGTGGTCCTCGGTGGGACAGGGCCACTGCAGGCCGTGCGCCTTTTTCATCCTGGCCCGGGTCATGCCCATGAAATCGTAGGCCGTGCCCTTGGAGCAGAGGCGGATCTCGTTCCAGACCTCCTCGGAGTTCTTGTAGCTGAAGAGCTTTTTCGCCTCTTCCCCGCGACCCATCGCACCAAAAAGCCGGGTGGCGAAGTCGATCATCACCATGAGGTCCGGCCGCGCTTCACCCGGCGGCGCTATGGCCTTTTCGATGTACTGGTACCGCCGCTCGGACTGACCGTAGGTGCCGTCCTTCTCCACCCAGAGGGCAGCCGGCAGCACCAGATCGGCAAGTTCCGAGGTTCTGGTCGGGTGGTAGGCTTCGGAAACCACCAGGAAGGAATCATCCGAGGCCATGCCTTTCCGGTAGAGGTCCACGTTGGGCAGGCTCTGGCCGGGGTTGGTGCAGGCGACCCAGAGACAGCGGATGGCGCCGCTGTTCACCGACTGGAACATCTCCATGGCCGTGAGCCCCGGCTTGGCCTGGATCCGGCCGGCGGGCAACCCCCAGAACGTCTCCATCTCCTCCCGGTGCTTTTCGTTGGCAACCAGACGGCCGTAGGGCAGCAGATGGCTCAGCAGACCGCCGTCGCGCACGCCGCCGCAGGCATTGGGCTGGCCGGTGAGGGAGAAGGAGGTGGCGCCGGGCCGACAAATCTGACCGGTCAGAAGATGCAGGTTGTGAACCATGTTGTTCGCCCAAACCCCTCTGGTCCGTTGGTTCAAGCCCATGCACCAAAAACTCATGGTCGCCTTGGATGTCGCAAACCAGCGCGCCGCCTTGACGATCTCCGCCGCCGGGCAACCGGAGATCTTCTCCGCTGCCTCCGGGGTGTAATCATCCAGGAACTTCACATAGTCGTCCCAGGTCACCTTCTTGATCTTGGGCGGCGGGCCCGGATCGACCATGGTCTTGAAAATCGTGTGTTTGTCGACAAAACCCTTGTCGTGGAGCTTTTCCTTGACGATCACGTGGGCCATGGCGTTCAAAATCGCCAGGTCGGTGCCGGGGGTGAAGCTCATGTGCAGGTCGGCGATCCGGGCCGACAGGGTCTTCCTGGGGTCGGCCATGATGATCTTCACGTCCTTGCCTTTTTGCTTCCTCTCGTTCACCATCCGGAAGATGACCGGATGGGCCTCGGCCATGTTGGAGCCGATGATGAAAAAACAGTCGGCATGATTGATGTCGTCGTAGGCCCCCATGGGCTCGTCCTTGCCGAAGGTCGAGACATAGCCCACCGCGGCGGAGGCCATGCAAAGCCGGGGGTTGCCGTCGATGTTGTTGGTGCCCAGTCCCCCTTTGAACAGCTTGTTGACGAAGTAGGACTCCTCGGTGTAGGCCTGACCGGAACCGTAGAAGGCCACCGAATTGGGCCCGTTCTTGCGGATGGAGTCATGGAATTTATCGACCATGATTCCCATGGCCTCGTCCCAGGAGATGCGGACGAACTTGTTGCCCTTGCGCAGCAGGGGGTATTGCAGCCGGTCCTCGGCGTAGAGGATGGCCGGCAAAAAATTGCCCTTGAGGCAGAGGAAACCCTTGTTCCAGTTGTCCTTGTCGCCCTTCACGGCGACGACCTTGCCGCCCTTCACTCCGGTGTAGACGCCGCAACCCGCGCCGCAATAGCGACAGACGCCCTTCACCCATTTGTCCGGCTCTCCGGCCGCCAGCACGCCCTTTGGCAAGGGCAGCTCAAGACCGATGGCCGAGGCCGCGGCCAGGGCCGCCGAATATTTTATGAGCTCTCTTCGTGTCATCCTCATGGCTATTTGCCTCCCTTTGCGTGATACGGCTTGGCCGGAGCAGCGGTTACCGTCAGCGCATGATGGTCGTGGCAGGGGAAGCAGCTCTTCCCCTCTTTGCCCGTTTTTTTCAGTGCCTGGACCACCTGCTCGCCGTGGCACCCCTGGCAAGCGGCAAGGCCGGGACTGGCCGCAAAATTCTTATCCGTCGACCCGTGGCAGACGATGCACTTGACGCCCATCAGCCCATGAGCGCCGCTGAACCAGACCTCCGTCTGGCCGACATGGCACTCGGAGCACTCCTGGCTCTCCGGCGTGGCTCTGTGTTTCTTGTCCGCCGCCAGCCCTGCCTGCGGCAGGATCAGCAGGCACAAACCAATCAGTACTGTCAATCGTTTCATGGCCCCTCCTTGTCATCGGGCATGGTATCCATGCGTAATTCCAGTTCTAACCCAAGCGTTAACTTCGCCGCTTCGCTGCTGCCGGCTCCGCTGCGCGGCTCCTCGCCGCACTATCTGCACTGTCTCGTCGCTGTTCGCTCGTCGGTGGGTCTGCGCCCACCCACTGCCTTTGCGTTTCCATCTTGATCTGGAAATGGAATAAGCGATCACTCAAATCAGGTGTAGCCTGGCGGGCGGGGCGTTGCCGCCCCATCCGCTGTGCTCCGGCTATGCTGTTTTCAATCTCTACTTTGCCGCCGCCGTCTTCGGCGCCATGGCCTCGTTGATGAGCTTGATGCCTTCCTGGGACTCGTTGATGGACTTGGTCAGCGATTCCTTGGCCATCTCGGGGTTGTGGAAGCCGTCGGAGTTCTCGGCGGTCCAGTACTCCCAGAGGATATGCGCCTTCAGGTGCTGATCCTGGGCCTTTTTGATGATCTCAGAGTCCACGCCGGCGCTTTTCGCCGCCACGATCTTGTCGATCAGGGCGGAGAGCCAGAACTCGGCCTTGCGCATCTTGCCCTTGATATGGGCCTTGACAGAGTCCATGGCGTATTTGGCCTGCTCCTCGTTCCACTGCGGATGGCACTTGAGGCAGGTTTCCTTCAACTGCACCCGGGGGGTCACGGCAAAGTGCGAGGTGTAGACCTTGCCCGCCTTGTTCTTCATCTTCGGGGTATGGCAGTCATCACAGCCCACCCCCGCCTTGGCGTGCTTGGAATTATAGTAGGACTCGGCCTCGGGGTGCTGCCCCTTCCAGAGCAGACCGCCGGTGAGGGCATGCTTGAAGTCGAGGAAGTTGATCTTGTTCACATAGTGATCGTAGAGGCCGAAGACATCCTTGTACGGGAAGTGGTTGGTCCGCCGGTCATCCATCTTGACCGGCTTGCCGGTCTTGGTGTCGGTACCGGGGTTGCAGTTGTACTCCACATGGCACTGACCGCACTGCAACCGGGAGTCGTACTTGTCGAGCAGGGCGATCTTGCGGGTAAAGCCGCGCACCCCCATGTCGATAACCTTGATGCCGGTCCGCTTCGGATCCTTGTGCCAGAGGGTGTCTCCGTCCGGCCGGGTGAGGGCGTCGATCAGGCCGTCCCGCACAATGCGCGGCTTGGCCGCATGGGGATCATGGCAGGTGAAGCAGTTGAGTCCGTGCTCAACGTCTTTCGCCACCTCCACCACATTGGATTCCCTGGACCACTGGGCGTCCGGAACCTTGTCGCCCATGTAGGCCCACTTGAGAATCTGGTCCTGGGTCTTGCACTGGAGACAGACCGGATTGGCCGCCGCGGCGGTCTGGGGCATAAAGGGTTTGTGCTCCTTGGTCTCGGGATGGGTATCAACCAGGATATCCCAGGTCTTGCCCTTTTCGAAGATGTAATTCCAGCCGTTCTTGGGCTGGAAACGGCCACCGAAGGAACGGTCCACCGCAAGCTGGTCGGTGAGCATGTTCACATGGCTGCGGGTGAGGTTGTGCTCCTTGGTAAAGCCGTGCCCGGCCATGAGTTTGTCCCAGAAGGGATTGGGGGAGCGGTTGGTGAGCTGGGACTTCTCGTCCCGGGCAGGACGGTGGTAGGCCTCTTTCATGAAGCTCTCATACTGGTCCTTGTGGCACTTGCCGCAGGTCTCCCAGGAGGTGCTCGTCACCGGCCGGGTCTCCGGGCCGGGCGCGGCGAGATGCTGGGCAAGGCCGCTGTGGCAATTGATGCAATTCACCTTGCCGTGCTTGCCCATGGTGTGGAGCTGCTTGACGGGATCGTGGCACTCGTAGCAGGTCTCGACCTTCACGTTCTTTTCCGGGGCCGTCTTCGCCGCGCCGGTGCTTTTGTACTCCGCCGCCCCAGCCTCAGTGCCGTACATGACGGCCATCGGCACCAAGGCAAAAATAGCCGCGGCCGTTACCACAATTTTCTTATACATCTTTTCCTCCTCCGTTTTGGTTTGCCTCCGCGCACAACCGATATCCCTCGCCTTCCGGGCCGGGCTCTTCCGGCGTCCGGACCCTCCCTAACAGGATTTATTATATAGCAACTGCCCGTAAAGGGGGTGTTAATGACGGTAAAGATTCTGTAAATCTTTCGGCCGGACATGGATCACCCCGTCCACCGGGCAGAATCTCCGGAGCGGCCAAGGACGGCCAGGGGTTGGGCGAGGAGAGCACAGGGGCGGCGCGGCGCGAACGATTAAGGTCCCTTGCAGGAAGGGGATGCGCAGACCCGGGCTTGGACCTACAAGGCCCCGTCAGCCATGGAGGATAAAGCGGACGAAGAACAGGAGTATCCCGTCCCGGAAAAAGAGATAGAGCATGGCCGCGATGGCGAGGAACGGGCCGTAGGGGATGACAGTCTTGCCGCCCTTGCGCTGTTTGACCATGGCCCAGACGCCTGCCACCACCCCCATCACCGAGCTGCCGAACACCACAAAGGGCAGGGACTGCCAGCCCAGAAAAGCGCCGATCATGGCCAGTAGCTTGATGTCGCCGCCGCCCATCCCGTCCCGCTTGGTGAGCAGGTAATAGACCAGGGCGACCAGATAAAAACTCCCCCCCCCGAACAGAATCCCCAACCCGGCGTCCTGCCAGGTGACGAACGGGTTGACAAAGGAGAGGCCAAACCCGAGGACGATGCCGGGCAGGCTGATCACGTCGGGAATGATCTGGTGCTGAAAATCAATGAAGATGACAGCAATGAGGGCCGCGCAGAAGACAAAATAGATGGGAGAGAGAATAGTAAGGCCAAAGTGCTGATACAGGGCCAGGGCGAGGAGCGCCATGGCGGCCTCGACCAGGGGATACCGCCAGGAGATCCGCTGCCCGCACTGCCGACATCTGCCGCGCAGAAAGAGGAAACTCACCAAAGGGATGTTGTCGTACCAGGAAATGCCCTTTTTGCAGGCCGGGCAATGGGAGGCCGGGAAAACGATGGAGGCGCCTTCCTCGGGCAGGCGCACAATGACCACGTTGAGAAAGCTGCCGACCAGAGCCCCGAACAGGGCGACAAAAAAAGAAAGCATATTCTCAACCATGCGTCGTGTTTCCTTGCCCGACCACCCGACCACCCCGGGATTTTTTTAGGAGCCGTTATGAAATAGCCGTTGCTATTTCGTTACGGCTCCTTATGCCGTTCTTGCCGACCAGGATAATGAATTTATCCGTAACAACGGCTTGGGAGCCGTAACGAAATAACCTCTGCTTTCCTGACCAGTTCGTTACGGCTCTTTACGCCGTTAGCACTGCTGCCGTTTTGGCCATCCAGATGACCATATTTTGTTACAACGGCTTCCCAGGCCGCCACGGAACTGCTGTCACGCAACTGCCTGTTGCCAAACCGCAGAAATTTCTGCTATAGTACTCTACAAAATTTCCAGTCACAATAGGCCATTGGCCCAGCTTGACCTGAAAAAATCACACCGCCCCTGACCTGGGCTGGTAAAATTGTACGAGCAAGACCGGCGCCTCACAGTCTGCGCGGGCTCTTCTCTTCTTCCCCTTGGAGTATTGCCGGTGATTCTTTCCCTCGACGAATCCATCCAGAAACTGAAAACGGAGATCCTTTCCCAGGACTGGAGCCTGTCCCAAAAAAAGATCGAACCCCTGCAGGCGGCCTTTACCTGCCTGAAAAACCGCTTCAATACCAGAAAAAACGCCCTGGCCATTCTGACCATGGCGGACAGCGTTCTGCTCTACGCCCAGAAACGGCAAAACCAGATTCCCCCTGAATTTATCGATTTCCTCAAGGAAACAATGGCCCATGTGGTCACCATGTATGAAGACGGCAAGTTCGACCCGGACAGGGATGCCGAGCTGTTCAAAAGGGTGTATGGTAAGTTTGCCAGGCTCAAGGAGAAGGTGGCCGCGGAAAAGGGTGCGCCTCCCAGGCCAGCGGGGCATGCGGCAGGGTCGTCTGCCGGGGAATCAGAACCTTGGGAAGAGCCGGTTTCTCTGGACGATGCCACAACAGACCTTGCCCGGGCCAAGACCGTGCGAAACCCTTCGGCCAGGGTTCCCGGACAGGCCGCCCCCAAAGCCACGGAGGCAAAACCACTGCCAATCCAGCCGGGGGCCATGATCCGCCCCATCACCGTCGGCAAGCTGTCCCTCGCGATTGCCGAAGAACACATCGCCCTCATCAAACCGCTTTCTCCCAAAAGGAGAAAAAAATATATCCAAAGCAGCCAGATCCCCCTGAAGGATCTGGGTGGCTGGTTGCGCCGCCTGTCCGGCCAGATGAAAGGGTCCCTTGCCCTGCTCAAAAACGGCAAGCTGAAAAAACTGATCCTTCCCCTCATGATCCCCCGGGGCATGGGTCTCACGGACATCCCCGACGAAGAGGCCACGATGCTTGTGGTGGTAAGCAACGGGCACTGGCACGGGGTGATTCTCTGCCGCCGCCTTGAGCAGGAAGCGGCTCCGTTGCTCTCCCTGGCTCGGGCAAAAAATGGCGACATTGTCGGCCCCGCCCGACTCGGGGAAGACCAGGAACTGCAACTGCTGAACATCAGCCAGCTGCTCGAACGGGAGGGTTTTCTCTTCATGCCGGAATAGCAGGCTGTTGAAAAACTCTGTTTTTCGGCAGCCTGTGAGGAGCGCTGCTGAGAGCAGGCAACCAGACCACGCCACAGGACAAGAAGGTTCTACCATGAAAAACAAGCGCAAAAACAGCAGGGTGCCGTTTCAGGTCATCATCGGCCTGGACTTCCCGGGTCAGAGCCATGCGGAGTGCAAAACCGCGGACCTGAGCCTCAAGGGGGTCTTCGTGCTTGGCGTCACCGGACACAAGCTCGGCGAAAACTGTCTGGTCTCCCTGCGGCTGATGGGTTCAACCAGCCATCTGAGCCTGAAAATGAAGGGCACGGTTGTCCGGGTGGAAGAGGATGGGCTGGCCCTGCACTTTTACGAGATGGACCTGGACAGTTTTTTTCATCTGAAAAATATCCTCTACTACAATTCCGAAGACCCGGACGTGCTGGACGAGGAACTCTCCGCGCAGATCGAGCGTTTCCAGGACAAAGAGCAAGGGTAAAACCTTTTTACTTTGCACCCATTGCCTCTCTGCGTTATTTTTTTTGCGATTGCAACACCTGTTACGGAAAGAACCATGGCGATCATGCAGCTGACCATCATCCCCCTGGGCACCCAAACTCCCAGCCTGGGTCAATACCTGGCCGATATCCAGCGGGCGTTGCGCAGGGAAGGCTTCCCCCATGAACTGACCGACATGGGGACGATCATCGAGGGCGAACCCCAGGAGCTTCTTGCCCTGGCCGCCCGGCTGCATGCTCTGCCCTTCGCCCACGGGGTGCAGCGGGTCGTGACCCAGATGGTGCTCGACGAGCGGCGCGACAAGGATGTGAAGCTGGGCGACAAAACCGCCGCGGTCCAGGCCCGCCTCGCCTGAAATAATGATGGACTCGCCAAAAGGGAAAAAGGCCACAGGTCCGTAACACAAAAGCAAAGGGTTACAAAGCAATAACCGTCGCCGGTCGCTTTCGCTTCCTGCTGTAATCGCGGCTTGTTGCGATTTCAACAAATAATCCCGGATGACACGACCATGAGCCAGACCACCCGCGACCTCCGCAAAAAAAGACCACTCCGCAAGGGTCCCTTTGTGGTGATCCCCGCCTTTCTTCTCCTCTGGCTGATCGGCGTCGCCACCGGGGAACCGGCCCGGATTCTGGAACAGGCGGTGCAGGTCTGCTTGAGCTGCATAGGGATAGGCTGAGATGGAAACAGTCCGCAAATGGGTCCAGGTGATCGTCGGTTTTCTCACCAACAGCTCCTGGTCCTTTCCCTTTACCAAGACCATCTACCAGGGGCCGCTCAAGGTGATCTGCGCGCCCGGCCTGAACTGCTACTCCTGCCCGGCGGCCACCACCTACTGCCCCATGGGCTCGATCCAACAGCTCCTGGGCGGCCTGCGCTTCGCCCTGGAAAACGGCCAGTATTATTTCGGCCTTTCGGTAATCGGCAGCATCGGCGTACTGGGCGGGCTGTTCGGCAGGATGATCTGCGGCTGGGCCTGCCCATTCGGCTTTATCCAGGAACTCCTGCACAAGATCCCCACCCGGAAATTCGGGATCCCGCGCATGCTCTCCCATGGCAAATACATGTTCCTCCTCGTCTTCGTCGTTGTTCTGCCGCTGGCGCTCGTTGATGAATTCGGCACCGGCAACCCCTGGTTCTGCAAGTTCGTCTGCCCGGCCGGAACCCTGGAAGCCGGCCTGCCCATGCTCTTGCTCCAGCCCAATCTCCGCAACACCATCGGCCTGCTTTTTCTCAACAAATTCGTGATCATGATCCTCTTTCTGGGCTGGGCTGTCTTTGCCAGTCGGCCCTTCTGCCGGACAGCCTGCCCCTTGGGCGCTTTTTACGCGCTGTTCAGCGGGGTCCGCCTGATCAAGCTGCACCTTGATGAAGCCAGATGCACCAATTGCAAGGCCTGCCACCATGTCTGCCCCATGGGGGTCAAATTCAATGAATCACCGGATGACCCGGAGTGCATCACCTGTCTGGCCTGCATGAACAAGGCTTGCAAGTTCGACGCCATCTCCCTGGAAATAGGCGGAATTTCTTTGTCCGCTCCGAACAAGGGTCTGTCCCCGGCCAGTAAACCGTGACACACACAGCACCAGGAGGTTTTTCCATGATCCGGCGACTCTGCCTCGGACTCGTTTTTCTCTTGATTTTCACCTCGGCGGCCCACGCGGAAATGGTGAGCATCAATCGCGCCAAGGCAACGATGCGTTCCGGGCCTGGAGAAAAATACCCGATCAAGTGGGAATTGGGCGTGGGCTACCCCCTGAAGGTGGTCAGCCGCCAGGGCAACTGGCTCAAGGTGACTGATTATGAATCAGACACGGGCTGGATATATAAAAAGCTGGTTGCCAAAACACCCCATCTGATCGTCAAAAAGGAAAAAACCATTATCCGGAATGGCCCAGGAAAAAACCAGCGCATCGTGGGCAACGCCACCCGTGGCGTGGTCCTGCGAACCATCAAGCACAAGAAGGGCTGGGTCCAGGTCCGGCATGAATCCGGGCTCAGCGGCTGGATCCAGCGCGACACGCTCTGGGGCTGGTGATCTCCCCTTAATGCTTCGGCACGTGCGGTCTGGCTGGCGATTGGGGTTGTCATCTCTTTCTCGTACTCAATCCACCACAGCAAGCTGGAACAGGAAGCCGGCT
>JAJZSH010000077.1 GCA_021822005.1 Deltaproteobacteria bacterium
CCGATCTCATTATCCCCGGCGGCTTCGGCACCGGGAAAACCATTCTGGAGCAGGCCATTGCCAAACATGCGGCTGTTGATGTCGTTGTCTATGTGGGCTGCGGCGAGCGCGGCAACGAGATGGCGGAGATGCTCGAAGAGTTTTCTTCCCTGAGCGATCCCTGGTCCGGTCGGCCCCTGTCCGAAAGAACCATCATGGTGGCCAATACCTCCAACATGTCGGTGGCCGCCCGGGAGGCTTCCATCCATACGGCGGTCACCATGGCGGAATACTACCGGGACATGGGCTGCAATGTTCTCCTCCTGGCAGACAGTATTTCCCGATGGGCCGAGGCCTTGCGCGAGGTTTCCTCGGCCCTTGAGGAGATGCCCGGCGAAGAGGGCTACCCCACCTATCTCGCCTCGCGTCTTTCCGGGTACTTTTCCAGGGCCGGGGTGGTGGAAACAGTCAACGGCAAGACCGGTTCCTTGAGCATGATTCTTTCTGTTTCCCCGCCGGGCGGCGATTTCACCGAACCGACAACCCAGGCCTGTCTTCGGGCCAGCGGCGCCTTTTACATGCTTGATACCAGCCTGGCCCACCGCCGCCACTTTCCCGCGATAAACTGGGTGCAGAGCTATTCCCTGTATGAGGAGGATGTGGACAGATACTTTACCGAGGCCGTCTCCCCGGAATGGGCTGCCTTAAAGAAAAAAGGCCTGGCCTTGCTGCACAAGGAGGAGAAGCTGCGCGAGGTTTCGGAGATCGTGGGAGCCGAAGGGTTGCAGGATGAAGACCATCTTCTGCTCCACACCGCGGGCGAACTCCGCAACCGCTTTCTCTGCCAGAATTCCTTCAGCGATGATGCCTTTTCCACGCCGGAGCAAACAGTCCGCCTGATCAATCTCATTGTCCGGCAGCATGAGGAGGCAGGCACGCGTCTGGCCCAGGGCGAGGAGCTGTCCGTTCTTCTCAAGGAGATGAAATAAAGATGGACTCGCAAAAAAGGAAAAAGGTCACATGTCCGCAACACAAAATCAAAGAGTTACAAAGTAATAACCGTTGTAATCGCGGCTTTTTGCAATTTCAACAAATAATGCGGCTTGCCGAATACCGTTACTCCACGGTGCAGGGGATACGAAGCCAGCTTCTGTTCGTGGGGCAGGTGGAGGCGGTCCGCATGGGCGAGGTGGTCCGGGTGATTGCCCCGGACGGCCGGGAGCTGGAAGGCGAGGTCCTGACTGTCCATAAAAACGATGTGCTCATTCAGGTTTTTGGCGAGTGCCGTGGTCTTGATGTAAAAAACACCACCGTTGTCTTTACCGATGCCATCAAGCAGACCCCCCTGTCTCCAACCATGTTGAACCGGGTGTTCAGCGGCTCCATGCATCCCTTGGACACCAAGCCCATGTTTGTGCCCGAGCGCTGGTGGCCGGCAGGCGGGTTCCCCCTCAATCCCACGCTCCGGGAGAGTCCGCGCGAGTTCATCGAAACAGGCATTTCCGCCATTGATGGCCTCACCACCCTGGTCAAGGGCCAGAAACTGCCCATTTTTTCCTGTGCCGGGCTGCCCTCGCGGCGGATGGTGGCCGATATTCTCAAATATTCCCGGACACCCCGGGGAAATTTTGTGGTGATCTTTGTGGCCCTGGGTCTCACCCACCATGAATATGCCTTTTACATGCGCACCCTGGAAGAGCTGAACACCCATTATGTGGCCATCATCAATCTGGCCGGCGATTCGGTGCTGGAGCGGCTGCTGGCCCCCAGATTCGGCCTTACGGTGGCCGAGTATTTCGCCTTCCGGCATGGCATGGACGCCCTGGCGGTGGTCACGGATATGACCAACTACTGCGACGCCCTGCGGGAAATCTCCTCGGCCCGGGAAGAGTTGCCGGGGCGGCGGGGCTATCCGGGCTATATGTATTCCGATCTGGCCCTGCTCTTTGAACGGGCCGGGCGCATCAAGGGCCGCCCCGGTTCCGTGACCATGCTCCCCGTGGTGACCATGCCCGAGGATGACATCACCCATCCCATCCCCGACCTGACCGGCTATATCACCGAGGGCCAGATTGTTTTGAGCCGCGAGATGCACCAGCAGGGCATTTATCCGCCGGTCGATGTGCTGCCAAGCCTTTCACGGCTGATGCAGCACGGCATCGGCGAGGGCTTGACCAGAAAAGACCATCGCCCGCTGGCCGGTGATCTCTACCGGCAATACGCCAGGGGCCGCGACCTGCGAGGGTTGGCGGCAATTGTCGGCCGCGAGGGCATGACCGAGGCGGACCGGCGTATCCTTGATTTTTGCGATGCCTTTGAAAAGGAGTTCGTCCATCAGCAGGCGGGCAGACGTTCCGTGCTGGAATCCCTCGATCTCGGAAAAGAACTGCTGGCCAGGTTCATACCATCATGATGCACCCCAATCGCACCTATCTCCTGAAGCTGAAGGAAAAAAGGAAGGTTATCGCCAACAGCCTGAATATCCTGAAGGCCAGGCGTCAGGCCCTGGTTGTGGAATTCTTGACCTCGGCCCGCCCCTTTCTGGAAAAACGCAAAAAAATTATGTCGCTTTACTGGCAGGCGAGGCAGTATCTTGCGGTGAGCCGGGGGCTGGAAGGAGAGCCGTCCATTTCCGCCCTGGCCGCGGTGAACCGGCATGATCCCGGCGTTGAAATTGAAGAAAAAAACGTGCTGGGCGCAAAATACCGGGGGGCAAAAATTCTTGAGCCCATCAGGCGTTCAGCCACTGAGCGCCAGTATGATTTTGGGCCAACCACCCCGCTTCTTGAGGAGACTTTTTCCCTTTTTGAACAGGTGGTTGAGGAGATGCTGGAGGTTGCCGGCCATGAGAGCAAGCTCAAAAATCTCGGCGAAGCGATCCGGAAAACCTCGCGAAAATTTCGGGTTCTTGAGGAACGCATTCTGCCGGAGATGGCCGGCCGTATCCACATGGTTTCCCAATATATCGGGGAGCGGGAGCGGGAGGATTATTTCCGCTTAAAGCGCTTTAAAGACAGGCGGCAAAGAGACAAGAACGCCAAGGGGCCAAGGCCTTGAGGCAAAAAGGTTATTACACGGACAGGATCGAATCATGAAAAAAATCAGCCAATACTTTCTGCAGGGCCTTCTCATTCTCGTGCCGGTGGTGGCCACGGTGTATGTGTTTTATATCATTTTTGCCAAAATTGACGGGATCTTCGGCTTCGATGTGCCTGGGCTCGGGTTTCTGCTCACCATCGCTCTCATCCTGGCGGTGGGGTTCGTGAGCTCCAATCTGCTTGCCAATAATGTTATGCTCCGAGTGGATCGGATGTTTGCCCGGATGCCGCTGGTTACCATGATCTATACCTCCATCAAGGATCTGGTTGATGCCTTTGTGGGAGATAAAAAAAGCTTCAACAAGCCGGTTCAGGTTGCCCTCGATGCGGAGAGCAACATCCGGGTGCTGGGTTTCATTACCCGGGAAGATCTCAGTGCCCTTGGAATTGCGGACCGTGTCGCCGTCTATCTGCCGCAGTCATACAATTTTGCCGCCAACCTCATCATCGTCGACCGGAGCCGGGTCTCTCCCCTGATCGCCGATCCGAAAGAGGTCATGAAATTTATCGTCTCCGGCGGGGTTTCCGCCTAAGAACCAGACTTTTTTGTTGTGCCGCAACGGCCTGGAACTGACAGGGGGAGTGAGCGCATGTGCCAGTTCTGCACCCAGCATGGGGAAGGAAAAAAGTGGTACGAGAACATGGCCAATTACACGGCCGAGGTATTCCAGCAGGTCAATTCCGCCCAGAACCTCACCCGCTTCCTGCGCGGCTTTACCAAGTCGCTGCGGGATGATCTCGCCACGGCCTCCCGCTGGCAGCGCCGCTTTCCGCGGATCTACCGCTTCATCGCCTATCCCCTCCTCTCCCGCAAGATGCAGAAAACCCACTTCGGCCAGATCGTGCCGCTGGAGGACGTGGAGGCGATCCTCTCGCAGGTGGAGCACATCGTGCGGCTGCCCTGCGTCTGCCGCCGGGTCTCCCTCGGCACGGAAAAGCGCTACTGCTTCGGGGTGGGCATGGACCTGACCCCGATCCTCAGTGAGGCGCCGGACTTCGCCGCCTTCGAATACTGGACCAGGGAGCAGGCCATCTCTTTCATCCGCCAGCTCGACCAGGAGGGCAAGACCCACAGCGTTTGGACCTTCAACACCCCGTTCATCGGCGCGATCTGCAACTGCGACCAGGACTGCATGGCTTACCGGGCCCAGATAACGCTGGGGGTTACCCGCACCATGTGGAAGGCGGAGTACGTGGCCGAGATCGACCCGCTGCGCTGCACCGGCTGCAACCTCTGCCGCAAACGCTGCTACTTTGAGGCCATCGCTGTTGACCGCGACAACAAGAAATGCGTGGTCGATGCCGCCGCCTGCCATGGCTGCGGCGTCTGCCGACCCGTTTGCCAGCACGAGGCCATCCGCCTCATCGATCGTGCGGCTGTGCCCGCCGCGGCGGCGAACTGGTAAAAGTCCGGATTGCGAGTTTTACCGGTTTCCGGTTGGCAGGCACGGGGAACTCTTGGGGACACCATGATCTCTTGGATGCAATTCACGTCCAGCCCCCGTATTTATTCAGTATTGTCTACGGGATCGCCCTGGTGTATGCTCATGTAGTTAGTGTCCGTCCGGAAACGGCCCTTTCGCCCGATTGCCGCGTTGCTCAGTCGCCGAAAAATGCTCACGTACCCCATGTACGCTCCGCTTTTTCGTCTTCCTCGCGCCTTGCTCTCGAACGAAATTGCTCGTTTCCGGACGGACACTAGTTAAGAAAGCAGCGATCGTCTGACCGGATTGACCCACTGTCCGATCTCGTTCCCTGAGGAATACCCGCCATGCACTGCTGGGATTTTCACAACTGCGGAGAAAAGAAAAAGAACTGCCCGGCCTACCCAGGTTCGGGCAAGAGCTGTGCGCTGCTGGCCGGCACCATCGGCTCCGGCCAGCCCATCTTCACCTTCACCCAAAAGAGTGAACGCTGCCTGCGCTGCTCCTTCTTCCACAGCGAGCACTACGCCGAGGAGTTCGAGGGCGCCATCGAGCACGAGGCATTTTAGCCGAGTCCCCGCCCTGCCAAGGCCGGCCGGAGAAATCCCGCCTTCCGTGCCCCTGCGGCATAATGTTTTCTTCAAAAAAAGTGGACAAACCATTGCCTTTTTGTCCATTCTATTCATAGAACAGGGTGGTTATTTTTGTTGGGGGAAATTTCCCCTAAACTTCAACACAAGGGAGGGTAGCCATGTTGCAGAAAATGATTAAACCCGTGAGTTTCTTTTTGGTTTTCTCCTTTCTTCTCCTCGATTTTTCCGTGCACACGGCAAAGGCACAGATGATCGACACCAATACCGTGATCGCGGTGCAGAAGGAGGAAGCGAGCCGGGAGCGGGTGACCGCCTTCCTGGGGCGTGAAGATGTGCAGCAGGTCATGGTCCGGCACGGCGTCGATGCCGTCGAGGCGCAAAAAAGGGTGGCCAGCCTTTCCGATGCTGAGCTGGCGAAAATTTCCCAGGCCATGGAGCAGCTGCCTGCCGGCGGCGACGGGGTAGGGGCGGTCATCGGCGCCGCGGTTTTGATCTTTCTCGTCTTGCTGATCACCGACCTCCTCGGTTTCACCAATGTTTTTTCCTTTGTTAAGCCCCAACGCTAAGCGTCAGGCACAATCGCGTTTCCTTCAGGCCGGCAATCGGGTGATTGCCGGCCTGTTGTTTTTAGCGCTGCCCATTTTTCTCTCCGGCTGCGGCCTGCCGCCGTTGCCGGTCGGGAAAGAAACCGGACAATGCAGGGTTTGCGCCCTGAAACCGCCGGAACGGGGTGAAGATGGCGAATGGTGCCGGGAAGAATAACCGGGGGAAATAGCTCATTGTCCCCTGCGGATTCCCGGGGAAACGTTAAAAAAAAAGAGGAGATCCCATGAACAAAACAACCCACTTCCTTACCCTTCTGATCTTGGCTTTTTGCCCGTTTTTTCTACCAGCCTGTTATGTTGTCCCGGTCGGCGGTCCCGTGGCGGCAGGCCCGCCGACCGGCGGCCCGCCCCCCCATGCCCCGGCTCATGGGTACCGGAGAAACCATGTGTACAGATATTATCCGGAGGCCCAGGTCTATTTTTCCCCGGAACGGGGGGCTTATTTTTACCATGACGGCGGCTCCTGGCGCATGAGCGTGACCCTGCCATACGATCTCCGAGTCAGACTGGGCGACCATGTTGTTGTTGAAATGGAGAGCGATGAACCGTACCGGGATTTCGATAAACACAAGGCCCAATATCCCCCCGGCAAATACAAAAAGGGTCGCAACTAGAGGTTAGCACACTTTCCAGTGGGCTGTTCTGGTCATGCTTCTGCGTATTTTTTGAGAAACCATAACCCCGGCAGGGGAGAGGCTAAAAAAAGAGGGAGATGATGAGGGAACCGAAGCTGTGATTGTCGGGTTGGCCGTCGAATTCCTTGGTGCGGAGCACCTGGGTCCAGGTCAGCTTGAACTGTTGGAAGTAGAGGGCTGCCCCGCCTGCCAGGTCGGCGACAAACGGTTTCTTGCCGACGCTGTGGCTGTGGGCAAAGGTGTTGCCGTCCAGGAAGATGTCCTGCAGAACGGCCCGGCCGTTCACTGCGGCAAAAAGGTAGCCGCCCTGCTGCTCCCTTGCGGAAAACCGGGTGTTGCCGGCCGGCCGGATCAAGCTTACGCCGAAGTCATCGGGCAGATCCCAGCCCAGACGGGTTTCAAAGCCGGTGTTGGCATAGGTGGCGACATTGCCCAAGGCACAGCCCAGGTGGGTGATGGCATCCATGGCGAAGGTGCCCCGGCTGAAAAAAGGGGCGATCTGCCACTTGCGCTCGTAAGTCGCAGCCAGACCCGGCTCGTTTTTCAGCTGATGCTCCCAGCCGTTTGGCCGTTGCAGGTCGCGGAGATCATGCACCGCCTGTTGCGTCTCCTCGGCATAGGAACTCGGCCCGACCATGCCCAACTGCAGCTCGATGGTATCCATCCGCTCGCTGCTTCTGGTGTGAAATGCAGCGGCAAAGTAGGTCCAGCCGGCATAGGGGCGATCGTCAACGACCAGATCGCTGCGGAAGATGTCGGCAGGGGTGTACATATTCTGGCCAAAAGAAAACTCTATCTTGCGCTTCAGGGCCGGATCCGGATCGTTGATAAAGGGCAGCCGGTAAATGTATTCAAGGCTCCATTCCGGCAGCTTGCCGCTCTCGACAAAGCTGACCAGGTCCGGAGAGATGAGGGAAATCTTGACGCCGTTGGTGTAGTTGCGATCCGTGCCGGTAAAAAGGTCATTTTCAAAGTAGACATGCATGGTCCACGGCAGTTCCGGTTCTTCTCGGGCCAGGGAGGGCGTTGCCGCAGCGAGGCAGGAAAGGCACAAGGACAGCCCGAAAAGAAAGATCAGGGGACCGGAACCGGAAAGGGGCATGGCGGCAACCTCATGGGAGGCATTGGGCAGGTGCGGGACACACACAAGGGGCAATGGCCTTGGTCGTCTCTCTGCCGCCATGCCCCCTTACGCCGGAAACTAAAACAGGGAAATGAGATACAGTGCCGCGGCAACGCAGATAAAAATGATGCCTACCTTGGCTGCGACGTCCGCTTCGTCGTGTCCGTATCCGTGCGGGTCGTCGTGATGATCGTCATGTCCACTCATGTTGAAATCCTCCTGGGGTGCGTTTTTTTATATCGTCGGCAACGGGAGCCGCTGCGGGTGAACAGTACCATCCACTTCTTTCGATGTAATGTATAGTCTTTGCCGGCTTTTTCAAGCATTAAATCGCGCCGGGGCAGCGCAACACGCCGCCCCTGTTCCCCGCGAATTCCGGTGCTTTTCAGCCTTTCCTTTCCGGCCATTGCCTGATAGCATGGAACTATAATAGGCCGAACCACAATAGGCCGAACCACCATTTTTCACGGGAAATCGCCATCCGCGGGCGCAAGGATACCGCCTTTGCGTCCCCTTTCCATTCCCCAAACCACAGGAGGAGAAACCGATGAAAAAGAACCTCTGTATTGCCATGATGATGGCGACCCTGGTGCTCTGGGGCTGCAGCCAGGAGAAAAAACAAGCCGAGGCTCCCCCCCCGGCAACGATGCCCCCTGTCGAGCAGGCCATGGACAAGGCGAAAGAAGCAACCGGGGCCGTTGCCAAACAGGTGAAGAAAACAACCGGGGCGGTTGAAAAAAAGGTGGAAAAACAGATTGCGGCAGTGGAGGAAAAAGTTGCGGCCACGGCCGTGCCGGTGAAGGAAAAGATCGGAGAGATCGCAGACCAGGTCAAGGCAGCGGCCGCCAAGCTCACCACCACGGTGGAATCCGTTACCATCGACAACAAGAATGGCAAGGTCGTTCTCCCGCACAAGAAACACGCCGAGGCTTACGGCTGTGCCGTCTGCCACGGCGACAAGAAACCGGGTCCGCAAAAGCTGGGAAAAGACGCGGCCCACGCCCTCTGCCAGGGCTGCCACAAGGAAAAAAAGAGTGGTCCCACGAGCTGTAACCAGTGCCATCAGAAAAAGGCCAAGTCCCTCGAGGGCTGCTGATTATTTTCCCTTTCCCGCCATGGAGCGAACCCGGGCTACCCTGGACTCGCTCCGGACCCCGGCCTTCCGCAGGCGGCAATCTGAGCCCTATCCTCCGCAACCTGCCGCGCTTGCGGCATAATTTTCTGCCCGGAAGCGCAGGAGACAAAAAAAGGGAAAACCGTTGCAGTATTTGCCTTTTGGTTTATATAATAAGGGTGTTTTTTGTTGGGTGCAGTTTTCACTAACCATCGACATTAAGGATAAAGAACCATGCTACAAAAAATAATCAAACCCGTGAGTTTCTTTTTGGTTTTTTCCTTTCTCCTGCTCGATTTTTCCGTGCATACGGCAAAGGCGCAGATGATCGACACCAATACCGTGATCGCAGCGCAGCAGGAAGAAGCGCGCAGGGAGCGGGTGACCGCCTTTCTGGGTCGTGAGGATGTGCGGAAGGTCATGGAGCAGCAAGGCGTCGATGCTGTTGAGGCGCGGAAAAGGGTGGCCAGTCTTTCCGATGCGGAGCTGGCGAAAATTTCCCAGGCCATGGAGCAGCTGCCTGCCGGTGGCGACGGGGTAGGCGCGGTCATTGGCGCAGCGGTTTTGATTTTTCTCGTTTTATTGATTACCGACATCCTCGGTTTCACCAATGTTTTTTCCTTTGTTAAGCCCCAACGCTAAGCGCCAGGCACAATCGCGTTTCCTTCAGGCCGGCAATCGGGTGATTGCCGGCCTGTTGTTTTTAACGCTGCTCCTTGTTTTGTCCGGCTGCGGCGTTCTGTCGACAAGATCCCTGCCTCAGCCGCCGAACGTCCCGGGCAAGGCCATGGTTGCCGGGGTGCCTTTTTTTGCCCAGGATGAATTGCAGTGCGGACCGGCAGCCCTGGCCATGGCGCTGCAGTGGAGCGGGGTCGTTGTCCAACCCTCCGAACTCACCCCCGAAGTTTTCAGCCCCGGCCTCAAGGGCAGCCTGCAAAGTGCCCTGCTTGGCTCAGCCCGCCGCCATGGCCGGGTCGGCTACCCCATTACCGGCAGCGAGGCCCTGCTGGCCGAGGTTGCTGCCGGCCATCCGGTTATCGTCTTGGTCAATCTCGCCTTCTCCTGGTACCCGAAATGGCATTATGGCGTGGTGATCGGTTACGACCAGGAGCGCGGCGAGGTTCTCCTCCACTCGGGACTCACCGCCAACGAGCATCTCGGTTCCCGGGTTTTTCTCAATATCTGGCAGCGCAGCGAGTATTGGGGGCTTCTGGTCCTGCCGCCTGAACGGCTGCCGGCCAGCGCAGAAGAGGGGCTTTGGCTTGAGGCCGTTGCCGGCCTGGAAAGGACCGGCCAGTGGCAGGGAGCGGCAGCCGGGTATAGTGCGGCCCTGAAACGCTGGCCGGAGAGTTTTGCTGCCTGGCTGGGGCTTGGCAACAGCCGCTACAGCCTGCGCGAGCTTGCCGGCAGCGCCGAAGCCTTTCGCCGGGCAACCCTGCTTCAGCCGGAAAACGGCATCCCCTTCAACAACCTGGCCCAGGTCCTGGACAAACAGGGCAAACGGCAGGAGGCCCTGGCCGCGGCGCAGCGAGCCGTGGATCTTGGCGGTCCGCTTATCGATAATTTCCGGCAGACCCTGGAAGAGATCAAGGCACAGCCCACGCCCAACAACAAACTACAACGAAAAAAATAAGACGACTGGTGGTGTTGGGCGCAGAGCGACAGGCCCGGAGCGGCATCAACCACTCCGGGTCATCGTTTTTGACCACGGGAGCAAGGACGGATCAGGACAGGCCCAGCGCCTTCCGCTTGCTGACAATCCGCTGGTCGAGCAGTTCGGCCGCCTTGAGCGGGTCGGACTCGACAACGAAGCTGGCCCCAACCAAATCTTCGAGGCCATTCAAGGCCAGGTCGGTGACCACCTTGGAGCCGAGGATGTTGGGTGGCAGCCCCAGATGGGTATAGATGCCGCAGGCCACCGCATAAAGGCCGATGGCCGCCGCCTTTTCCGAATACCACTCGGGCGAGGAAGCACCCACCGGCAGATCGGAGATATCGACCCCCAGTTCGTTGGCAATCAAGGCGCAGAGCTGAAGAATCCGCGAGTTATCCACACAGCTGCCCATGTGGAGAACCGGCGGGATGCCCAGAGCACCGCAGACCGCCTTCAGGCCAGGCCCGGCCATGGAGATCGCCTCGGGCACCAGCAGCCCGGCCTTGCCGGCGGCGGTGGTCACGCAGCCGGTGACCAGAACCAGGATGTCCTTTTCGATCAGGGCCTTGGCGAGGCCGACGTTACAGGAATCCTGCTGGAATTTAGGGTTGTTGCAGCCGACAATGGCGACAAAGCCGCGCACCTTTCCACCCTTTACCGCATCGAGAAGCGGGGTGAGGCTGCCGCCCAGGGCGGCGAGGATCGCCTCGTTGCTGAAGCCGGTCATGATCTCCACCGGAGTGCCCGGAATCTCCACCCGGTTGGGATCGCGCCTGGCAAATCCGTCCACGGCAAGGCCGACGATCTCCTTAGATCG
>JAJZSH010000078.1 GCA_021822005.1 Deltaproteobacteria bacterium
ATGGCGTTGGTCATGAAATTGGTCAGCACCTGCCGCATCCTGGTCGGGTCGCCAAGAAGCATCTCCGGCAGCTGTGGATCGAGGTCCGCGATCAGGGCGACATTTTTGGCCTGGGCCTGGCTGGTGAGCAGGGTCACCAGGTCTGCCACCACCTTGCGCAGGCTGAAGGGAATATTCTCAAGCAATAGCTTGTGGGCGGCGATCTTGGAAAAATCGAGAATATCGTTCAGGATACCCAGCAACGCCTCAGCCGAGGAGTAGGCGGTCTTCACATAGTCGATCTGGGCTCCATCCATTTTGGTGTCCTGCAAAAGCTGCAGGGTGCCGAGGATGCCGTTCATGGGCGTTCTGATCTCGTGGCTCATGTTGGCGAGAAACTCATCCTTGGCCCGGCTGGCGGCCTCGGCGGCGTCACGGGCCTGAACCAGCTCGCCTTCCGTGGCCTTGCGCCGTTCGTTCTCGGTAATAAGCTCCAGATTGAGGGCTTCGCTTTCCTCGCCGGCCTGCCTGAGGTGCGCCAACAGCTCCTCGTTGGCAAACCGCATTTCCAGGGCGGAGACCAGGGCTTCCTGTATGTGGGTTGCCGAGTTGATGAGCATCAGGGTGTACAAAACGATAACGCCGGCCATGATGGTAAAATACTGGCCGCCATGCTGCAGGAGCAAATAGGCAAGGGGCAGCAAAGGGCTGGCTATATAAGCATAATAGAGTTTGCGTAAGGGCGAGAGGATGGGGATCGCGCCGGCGGTGAGCCCGGCAATAATAAAAATTACCGCCATCTGCTCCATGATGGCATTCGGCTTGAAAAACAAAATCACGCCCAGCCCCCACATGACGCCGGTGAGGAAGACCATGAAGATATAGGTATGCACACAGGTCTGGGTTGTGGGCCCGCTGTTTTTCTTCCTCCTGTGATAACAGAAGATGGCGGCAATCTTGATGAGAAAGAGCGCGGTCATGCCAGACAGCCAGCCCTGCAAGACAAGAGGCGCGATCACCGGCCGCACCATGACGGTCAAGGCAACAGCCAGGATAAACGCCGTAATACTGCTGGAAAACCCGGAATCAAGCACCAGCCTGATCAGTTCGTCCGTCACCGGTCCGCGGCAGTCTTTTTCCTTGCGGCTGTGATCCAGAAAAAATTTGAGCATGCCTGATGCTGTACCCTGCCTGTCAGACTATTTCAATGGTGCCTGGTTTGCCAGCCACCACCTCGCCGATGATGCCGAAATCCAGGGGATAATTCCGTTTGCCCAACCGCTCGGCAATGGAGTTTATCCCCTCGGCAGAGGCGGCAATGAGCAGACCGCCCGAGGTTTGCGGATCGAGGAGGACCATCTCCATGGGGTCCATTTCTTCCAGGGAACTCTTCAGGTGCGGCGCGTAGAAGGCCTTGTTTTTGTGGGCGCCTTCCGGGATGATGCCCATACCCGCATGATGCAGGGTCTCGGGCAGCACCGGCACGGAACGCGCCTCGATGCGGATGGACACGCCCGAGGCATAAGCCATTTCGTAGAGATGCCCCACCAGCCCGAAGCCGGTGATATCGGTGCAGGCGTGGGCGCCCACGGTCTGCATGAGCTGGGCCGCCTCCCGGTTCAGGGTGGCCATGACCTGGGTGATCATGGCCTCGGTACCTTTTGCGGCCAAGCCGCCTTTGAGGGCGGTGGAGAGGATCCCGGTGCCCAGGGGCTTGGTGAGCAGCAGGAGGTCGCCCACCCGGGCCCCGGCATTGAGGATCACCCGGTTGGGATGGACCACCCCGGTTACAGACAGCCCGTATTTCAATTCGGCGTCTTCGATGGAATGCCCGCCCACCAGCAAGGCCCCGGCCTCCTTGATCTTATCGAGCCCGCCGCGCAGAATCTCCTGCAGGACGGACTTGTCCATTTCCTTGATGGGAAAGGCCACCAGGTTCATGGCCAGCAGCGGTTTCCCGCCCATGGCGTAGACGTCGGAGAGCGCATTGGCCGCAGCCACCTGGCCGAACTGGTACGGGTCGTCAACAATGGGCGTGAAAAAATCCACCGTCTGGATGAGGGCAGTGTCGTCGTTGAGACGATACACCCCGGCATCCTCGCCCGTTGCCGCGCCCGCGATCAGGTTCGGATCGGTGGGCAGGTCAAGGCCGCACAATATCTGGTCCAGGTCCCCCGGACTCAGTTTGGCGGCTCAACCGGCGGCTTTGACGGTGCTGGTCAGTTTCAGTTTGGTCATTGTTTATTCCATGATGGTCTATAAAAAGGCCCTTCGACAGGGCTCTGGCCGAACGGAGCTTCAGCCATGAATTGATAACTCCATAAATTGGGGCGGCGCAAGCCGCTCCTGTCTTTTCCCCATTGTCACGCAGCCGAACACCGGAGAGGCTGCCGAAAAAGGGCTTTGCACTGTTTGAGGCGCAGCCGAGTTTGCAAAGCCCCGGCAGCATCGAGGAGCACAGGGCATCCCGCCTTAGGCGGGACAAGTGGCGGGGTGCCCTTTCTTCGCCGCTTCGCTGCTGGTTCGTTTCTTTGGGCAAGCAAAGAAATGAACAAAGACACGTTGCCGGAAGCACATTCAGAGTTGTTACGAATCCACCTTCCACGGTATCTCGCGAAAAACCCCTTCCGCTTCCTTGTAAAAAATCCGGGCAATGGCGATGCCGCCAGCGGCCAGAACGGACTGCACCTTGGAAAGCTCTGCCGGGGCAAAGGTTATGGCCATGCCGCAATCCCCGCTGATTTCCCGGGGCACCGGCACCACATCCAGGGCGATGCCGCCGGCTTTGAGCAGCTGTTCCGCCTTGAGCACGTAGTGGATGGAGAAAAAGATGGCCACATACGATCCGCTCGGGTGGCACGGTTGCGGGGCGGCAATCATAAAGCTCCCCCTCCCTCGCCGTTGACACTGCTGACGGGAGGGGGCTGGGGGGTGGATGAACTTGCCGACAGCCTCACCGCATGCACCTTCCCCCTCTCCCTATCCCTCTCCCGCAGGGGGAGAGGGGACTTGTTTGCCTTCGGCAATTTTCTCATCGGATAATGCCGGACTGTTGTTTCCATGGCAAAAAATTCCCGAGACTGACAGCTCACGCCTCTTCCATTTCCTCTTTCGAATCACGTCCAAGCAGGGACTGAACCGCCTCAGCGCACGGCTTATCCTCGTAGATCATGGCGTAGACCTGCTCCAAAATAGGCATCTCCACCCCCATCTTCCTGGCAAGAGCCATGGCGGAACGGGTGGTTTTCACACCCTCGGCAACCATCTCCATCTCAGCAAGGATCTGGGCCAGGGTCTTGCCCTGACCGAGCTTGAGACCAACCTGCCGGTTCCGGCTCAGATCCCCGGTGCAGGTAAGAACCAGGTCGCCCATGCCCGCCAGGCCGGAAAAGGTGAGGGGCTTGGCGCCCATGGCCACCCCCAGCCGGGTGATCTCGGCCAGCCCTCGGGTGATGAGGGCGGCGCGGGTGTTGGTGCCGTAGCCCAGGCCGTCGCAGATGCCCGCCGCTATGGCGACGATATTCTTGAGCGCCCCGCCCAGCTCCATGCCGATCACATCGGTGCCTGCGTAGACTCGGAACCGTTCGGTGTGAAAAATATCCTGAAAAAACCTGGCCCCCTCGATGGTGGGGGCAGCGACGGTCACCGCCGTGGGGATGCCGGCAGCCACCTCCCTGGCGAAGCTCGGCCCGGCCAGCACCCCCAGCGGTCCGCTGAAACCGGGGTTTTCCCTGGCCAGCACCTCGACCATCACTTGGTTCATGGTGAGCAAGGTCTCGTTTTCAATGCCCTTGGTCGCGGAAATAATGGCGGCGCCTGGAGCAAGATGGGAGGCAAGGAGGGTGAACACCTCCCGGTAGACATGGGAGGGAACCACCATGACCACCACCGGCTTGCCGGATACCGCTTCCGCCAGATCAGCGGTGGGACGCACCTTGTCCGGCAACGGAAAGCCGGGGAGATAGGTGGTGTTCTCCCGATCCAGCCGGAGGGCGGCGACATGGTCCGGCCGATGCCCCCAGAGATCCACCCCAAACCCTTTGTCGCCAAGAAGTTTGGCCAGGGCGGTTCCCCAGCTTCCGGCGCCGATTACCACGATATTTTCAGGAGGGGTCATGGGTTATCCTGGGGTGGATTTAATTTGGAACGCTCCGCGTGAACGACGCCGCCAATGAATTTCCCGAAGAGCCGCCGAGCTTCCCGGCGTCCGCTTGACGCCATGGTTGGGCCATCCCACAGTTAATTACTGCCTTCGCTTTCAATTACTTTTCTGTAATAGTCAACGACCTTAACTTGGTTATCAGGCATTTCTTCACCTTCCTTCAGCGACAGTAAAATCTCTCTGTTGTCTATGGCCGGGCTGTAATTGGGGTCAATTTCTAATGCCCTGCCAAAAGCTGATAAAGCTTCTCGTCTTTTCCCCAGGAAGGAATAGCACAATCCGAGGTTGCCATAAGATTGCACATGATTTTTATTAAAATTAAGCACGTTATGAAACATGGTTATAGATTTCTCATAGTTCCTGTTTCTCATATATAAAAACGCTCGGTTAAATTCTTCCATGGCTTGGATATATAATTCTAGGGATAAGCCTGTGTCTCTGAAAATGCCAGCTTCCATATCGCACAGAAATTCACGGGCAGTTTTTACAAAATGATCTTTTTGATCACCCAATTCAGTTACTTTTTTAAATGACTTTAAAGCCCCCCCCACATCAAGTAGGTGCTTGTGAGAATTGCCTTTATTAAACCAAGCTTCTGCAAAACAAGGAAATATTTCAAGGCACTTATTAAAATGGACAATCGACTCTGCGTACTTGCCTTTTATGGCCAAAACAGTACCCATGCCATACTGTACGATGTAAAAGTCAGGATATTCTTTTATTAAGCCACCAAGTATTTCTTCTCCTTTTTCAATATTCCCGTTCTCTACGAATGCGAGTGCTTTGTCTACTGCCTTATCTACTTCCGGATCGATTTTAGCAATGAAGTCTTTAACCCCTGACTTTTTCATCTTTTCGATGGCATATTTTTCCGCTTGAACGTAATGGGAACAACCACCGCAATCTGAATTTCTTATTTCAGCGCAACACTGAGAGCATATCAAAGATTTTTCTTTGATTTTACATATGCGCCGTCCTTTGACTTTCAAACAAATTATGCACTTATTATTTTTCATTGTATCTATCTTGAAGGTAAGGGACACACCGCTTTTGGCGCGTTTCGCTTGACCGCATGGTTAGGCGATGGTGCTGCCATGGGCGGCTTTCAATTTTTCCGATACAAACTCCGCACGCGATGCAGCGTTGTTGACCTTGCTATTCAGAGCACACCACGCAAAAAGTTCTTGCGGGATTATATGGAATTCAACTGCGCGAACACCAGAACTTCGCAACTTGCTGAGAGCGGAGATCGCCATTGCCTCCCATTCTGGAAAGGACTCCTCGAAACGCTCAGGGTCGGACGCAGAGGCCTTCACCTGAGCCCAAGTTTCCTCGATGTACCATGTGACGCCTGCCACGATTGACTGGCTACGTTTCTTTGCTCTCAAGCGTTCAAGGAGTGGGGGTTTTCGCATGGTTAAAAAGTGTGTGCTGGAAATTTTGGTGAAAGTACCAAACTCACATCTTGATCCGGAGAGGGAAGCGCGCAACGCTTTCCGAGGTCGGACCCAAAGCTGTTGTTATGTTTCAATTGCATTCTTAGCCGCCCGATACCACGAACTGAGATATTTGTCTTCTAAGAATTCAGCATGTTGACCGATGTACTCAACGTACCAATGAACCATACCGTCCCAGTCATCAACGCGTCCTGGTTCGTGAAGTTTCCAACCAAGCTCTTCAAGTAACCAGTTTGACTTTGCACTGTTCCGTAATTGCGATGTGCATACCCAATTTGACTCTCTATCCGACCCGCTCCTCGAAACGGGTACAACGTGATCGACTGTTGGAAGTAACTGCCAATAAGCTAAATGGCACTCGGATGTTTTCCAGTTCTTATGAAACGGGAACTCCTCGGGCATGAGACACGAGAGCAATCGAAGCACCGCCGGAAAGACCAATTTGTCGCCAGAATATCGGTCAATGAAACCGTCCCGCAAAAATATCTTTGTCTTTTGGTAGTCAGAATACTGCCTACCAGCATTGCTTGGTGGAAAAAAAGGACACTGCTCAGAGATAACCTTCCGCGCGCGTTCTAGCGCACCCACGGCTATCTCGTCACAGGCCTTTTCAATCGCGACTGGATTCCCACTCACATTGTGGCGAACGAGGCCGGTCTCCAGCTCCCGCTCATGAAAAGGTTCCTCAAGGGTCAGGAAATCGAACAGGTAGGGGTCCTTGAGCAACTGCCGGGCCAGCTCCGATTGCGGGGCAGGAAGGCGGGAGGCAAAGTTGCTGATCGCTTGGCCTTGTCGATCATGGGCTCTACCCTTGATCATCGCGGTCAGCGTGTCCCGGCCCCAGCCCTGTTCGATGGTCTGCTGCATATACCAAAGACGGGTGGAGAGGTCCTTAACCTTCTCAATGAGGATGACGTGATGAAACCACGGAATGCCGAAAGCAAGCTGTGGGGCAAAGGTCGGTAATTGTGCCGCAGACTGCGGCACAATTGATTCCGACTGGTCATCCGTTGCGTGCAAAAATGCCGCGACCTGCGGCACCAAATTCGTCACGGGTTGCGGCAGATCCTGGTATTCCCGATAGAACCGCAGCATCCGCTTGATATTCCTCTCCGAGAACCCCTTGACCTCGGGCAGTTCGTTTTTCAGATCGCCAGCCAGCCGGGGGATAACGCCCGCACCCCAGCCTTCTGCCCGCTGACGCTTATGAATCATACGGCCAATATCCCAGTACATGGCGATCATCTCCGCATTGGCTGAGAGGGCCGCCCGGGTCTGGGCCTGGCGGATTCGATCTTTGATCTCGGCCAGGAGCCCGCCGTAAAAGACCAGATCAGACACTGAGACAACCCTCGACAGCAATCAGCTCCTTGATCGTCTCCCCCTGGGTCATGCAAACCGGGGATGGCGGGAACCTCGGCCCAGAAGCCACCCTCTTCCGCTTCATGGATGATCACCTTGACTTTCATCTTCCGTTTCTCCCTGCCGCCACCTTATTTTCGTGTCTTTTGTGGATTTCGTGGCTGATTTTTTTTATTCTTCAGACACACCTTCCTCGTCCTCACATTCCTCATCATCGGAAATAATCTCAGCCATGCGATCAACCGCCATAACCTTTTCGCCCTCGTCCAGCTTGAAAAGGCGCACGCCCTGGGTGTTGCGGCCGATAACCCGCAGGTCGCGCATGGAAATGCGGATGATCTTGCCGCCGTTGGTGATCATCATCAGCTCGTCTTCATCCGTGACCTGCATGGCCCCGACCACCTGGCCGTTGCGCTCGCTGGCCTTGATGGCGAAGACCCCCTTGCCGCCGCGCTTGATCAGGCGGTATTCATCCACCTCGCTCCGCTTGCCGTAGCCGTTTTCCGTGACCACCAGCACCGAGGAGCCCTCGTGCACCACATCCACGGAGACCACCTCGTCGCCGCTGGCCAGGTTGATGCCCTTGACTCCGGTTGCCGTGCGGCCCATGGTGCGGACATCCTGCTCGTTGAAGCGGACCGACATGCCGCCCCGGGTAACGACCAGGATATCGTTGGCCCCGTTGGTCAGCACCGCCCCCAAAATCTCGTCGTCCTCGCGGATGGTGAGGGCGATCTTGCCGCGCCGGATGGGGCGGCGGAATTCATCGAGCACCGTCTTCTTGACCACACCCTTCTTGGTGACCATCATTACGTGGCATTCCTCGCCCTCGGGGATATCGAAGGTTTTCACCGGCAGAATGGCGGCAACCTTTTCGCCCTCGGTGAGTTCCAGAAGGTTGACCACTGCCTTGCCCCGGGCGATGCGGCCCGCCTGGGGAATCTCGTAGACCTTGCGCCAGAAAACCTTGCCGTGGTTGGTGAAGAAGAGGAAGGTGTCGTGGGTGGAGGCCAGGTACATGTTGCTGACAAAATCCTCCTCGATGGTGGTGGCGCCCTTGATGCCTTTGCCGCCGCGCCGCTGGGAGCGGTAGAGGTCAACGGGATTGCGCTTGATGTAGCCCTCGTGGGTTACTGTGACCACCATCTCCTCCTGCATGATCATGTCTTCCGGGAGGATCTCGTCCGGGGCCTCGATGATCTCGGTGCGGCGCGCATCGCCGTACTGCTCGATGATCTCGCTGAACTCATCGCGGATGATCTTCATCACCAGATGCTGATCTGCCAGCACCTGCTTGAACCAGGTGATCTGCCGCATCAGCTCTTCGTATTCGCTGACGATCTTTTCCCGCTCCAAGCCGGTGAGCCGGTGCAGGCGCATCTCGAGAATGGACTGGGCCTGGATCTCGGAGAGAGCAAAGCGGGCCATCAACCCGATCCTCGCTTCCTGCGGGTTGGCGGATTGCCTGATCAACTCCACCACCTCGTCCAGGTTGGTGATGGCGATCTTGAGCCCTTCCAGGATATGGGCCTTTTCCTCGGCCTTTTTGAGGTCGTAGGCGGTGCGGCGGTAGACGATGGTCTTCCGGTGCAGGAGGAAATATTCGAGAATCTGCCGCAGATTGAGGATCTCCGGCCGGTTGTTGACGATGGAGAGCAGGATGATGCCCATGCTTCTCTGGAGCGGGGTCAACTTGTACAGCTGATTGATCACCACCTCGGCGATGGCGTCCTTTTTCAGATCAAGCACGATGCGCATGCCGTGCCGATCCGATTCGTCGCGCACCTCGGCTATGGTCTCTATCCGCTTCTCCTTGACCAGCATGGCGATCTTTTCGATGAGAAAGGCCTTGTTCTGCTGGTAGGGGATCTCGGTGATGATGATGGATTCCCGGCCGCTCTTGCTCTTCTCCACCTCGGTCTTGGAACGCATGAGGATGGAGCCGCGCCCGGTCTCGTAGGCCTCCCGGATGCCGGCCCGGCCGCAGATATAGGCGCCGGTGGGGAGATCCGGACCGGAGATATGATCCATCAGCTGATTGACCGTGATGTTCGGATCGTCGATCATGGCGATCAGGCCGTTCATCACCTCCACCAGGTTATGGGGCGGGATATTGGTGGCCATGCCCACCGCGATGCCGGACGAGCCGTTGATCAGCAGATTGGGAATCCTGGAGGGGAAAACCACCGGCTCCATATGGGAGTTGTCGTAGGTGGGAACAAAATCAACGGTTTCCTTTTCCAGATCGGCGATGATCTCCTGGTCGATCTTGGTCATCCGCGCCTCGGTATACCGCATGGCCGCCGGGGAATCTCCGTCCACTGAGCCGAAGTTGCCCTGGCCGTCAACGAGCGGGTAGCGCATGGAAAAATCCTGGGCCATGCGGACGATGGTGTCGTAGGCCGCGGTATCGCCGTGGGGATGGTACTTACCGATGACATCACCGACAATACGGGCCGATTTGAGGTGGGGACGGTTGTGGAAGTTGCTCAGCTCCCGCATGGCGAAAAGGGCGCGGCGGTGCACCGGTTTCAAGCCATCCCGCACATCCGGCAAGGCCCGGCCGATGATGACGCTCATGGCGTAATCGAGGTAGGATTTCTTCAGTTCCTTTTCAATGGAGATCGAGGAGATCGGCAAATCTTGGGTCGTTTCTTCCGACATATTAAAAATCCTTGTTCAGCAGTTTTTACGGCGGTGGATGGATACCATCCTGAATTTGTTACAGCTGAGTCTCTTGCAAAAGCCCCAAAAGTTCCCTCCCCACTGGCGGGGGAGGGTTAGGGAGAGGGGGAGGGGGCTAAATTACATGCTCCTAAATATCGAGGTCCGCAACCTCAAGGGCATGATTCTGGATGAACTCGCGGCGGGGCTCCACCTTGTCGCCCATCAGGCAGGTGAACATATCGTCGGCCAGCGCCGCATCATCAATGGACACCCGCAGCAGGGTCCGTTTTTCCGGATTCATCGTGGTATCCCAGAGCTGCTCGGGGTTCATTTCACCAAGACCCTTGTAACGCTGGAGGTTGCTGCCCCGGAAGGACTCCTGCCGGACAACGGTGAGCAGCTCCTGCCAGTTGGGAACAACGATCTCCTTGTTGTTGGTCTCCACGGTGAACGGGGAGGTGAGATACTGTTTGATCTGCCCATACTGGCGGATGGCGGAACGGTATTCGCTGATCAGCGGGATCTGGGGGCCGACGGTGATCATCATGTGGGCCTTGTCCTTGATGGCCGCATCGAACTCCCAGCAGCTCGGCCGCCAGCGGCAGGGGCGGACAGTGCCGAGGATCAAATCCTTGTCGTGCAGCTGTTCCCTGAGGTGCTCCACCAGGTTGAGGTCTTCAAACTGATCCGCCGAGGTGATGTCGCGGTCCAGAAGAAAATGGACCATCTCTTCCCAAAGGTTGATCCGGGTCAGGTACTCGATGATCTTCTGGTAGCCGGCAAGGTTTTTCAGCAGGGTGATGAGATCCTCGCCCGCCATCTTCTCCTTGCCCACCCCTACCGTCACCTGCACACTGGTGCTGGCCTGGGCGAAGAGATATTGATTGAGCTCGTTTTCGTCGGAAAAATACTGTTCCTTCTTGCCGCGGCCCAGGCGAAACAGCGGCGGCTGACCGATGTAGATGTTGCCGTTTTCCACCAGGGGCAGCATCTGCCGGTAGAAAAAGGTGAGCAGCAGGGTGCGGATATGGGCGCCGTCCACGTCGGCATCGGTCATGATGATGATTTTGTGGTACCGGAGTTTGTCCAGGTCGAACTCATCGCGGCCGATGCCGGTGCCGAGCGCGGAGATGATCTGTTTGATTTCCTCGCTGGAGAGGATCTTGTCGAACCGGGCCTTTTCCACGTTCATGATCTTGCCGCGCAGGGGGAGGATGGCCTGCACGGACCGGTCCCGTCCTTGTTTGGCCGAGCCGCCGGCCGAATCGCCCTCGACCAGGAAGATCTCCCTGTCCTTGGGGTCCTTGGACTGACATTCCGCCAGCTTTCCCGCCATCAGCAGATCAAGGCCCGAGCCCTTCTTGCGGGAGAGTTCCTTGGCGCGCCGGGCTGCCTCGCGGGCTCGGGCCGC
>JAJZSH010000079.1 GCA_021822005.1 Deltaproteobacteria bacterium
GGTGGTGGAGTTGGCCCATTCGTGGTTCAACCGATTCCGCAAGCTGGTGCCGCGATACGAGAAGACGGACCTCTCGTACCTTGCACTGAACACCTTGGCAACGGCGATGATCGTTTGAAACAAGGTCATGGTTATTTATAGATAAACTCTAAGAATCATGACGATTGGCAAGGAGGACGGAATGAACTCAAAAAAGGTACTCGCCTGCGCCGTTATTATGCTTTCCGACCTTGTTCCACTTGCGTCGCCAGCGTTCGCTACAGACGAACTCTATCTCTGCGGCGTTGTTCAAGATGCCAACCTGACCAACCAGCTCATCACCATTGACGTCGCCTCCGGAGGCTGTCGCGGGCCGAGGGCATTCAAGCTGGCCGCCGCTGCGGCCAAGGCCTTGACTTCCCAGACGACGAGTGGTCGGAAGTGCTTCTTCATCAACAGCAACCGCTGCCAGGCCGGCTACACCTACACCATAACCAAAATAACGCCGGAGTGATGCCATGCGAAAAGTAATCCTCAGTGCTGCTCTGGCGAGCTGCCTTGCGGCTGCCCCAGCCTCTGCCGCAATGTCGTCGTACTGTCAAACCCCACCCTTTATCAGCACCGCGGCTGCCCCCAACGTCCTGCTCATGGTGGACACCAGCGGCAGCATGGGGTGGAAGGCTTACTCCTACGGCGACAGCGACGGCGCTGATGCCGACGACATGCTGGATAACTATGACCCCACCAAGGTCTATGAAGGGTATTTTAACCCGGTCAAAAATTACACGCTCGTTGGTGGTGTTTACGAAGAAGCGGCAGGCCCATGCAGCAAAACATGCACCGGCGGCTGGGTCTGCTCCGCCAACAACGGAGGCGGCACCTGCGACCCCAAGGGCACACATGGCTGCCCCGCCAACCGCTATGCCTGTTGCCAGGGATGGACCGCCGTCGACTGCGGCGCCGCCGATACCGGCAATTACTTGAACTACAAAAACATGGCGCGGATAGATCTCCTGCGGTGGGCCTTGACCGGCGGCAAACCCAACGGCTGCAACAACTCCATCCAGACTTGCGAGCCATCCCTTTGGCAGGAAGCGAGTTCCAGCGTGCCCTGCGATGCCACGGGCTGCACCATGGTGGCCGAAAACGGCGTCAAGATAAAAATCCCCTGGAGCCGCATTACCGGCGACGAAGGCGGACTACTCTATCAGCTCAAAAACCTGCCGGTGCAACCGCGCATGGGCAGCATGTATTTCAGCGACAACGGCGTGAACCGAACCGTCCTTCTCGGCGACTTCGTCGGTTCCGCCAGCATCGACGGCGTCAACCCCTACAAAAACACCGTCACCGCGCTCAACGACGAATCGCCCGGTGGCAGCACTCCCATCGGGCCGGCCCTGTGGGCTGCCTATGCCTATCTTGCCCAGAATGCTTCGGTTTTTGGCAGCCCCACCCCACAATCCGGGGCTGGCGCCGAATGGAAAAATCCCATGTACCAGTGCGTTGATGCCGACAACAACGGCAACTGCCAAGGCAATGAACTGGTCCTTATCCCCTGCGCCAAAAATTTCGTGATCGTACTCACCGATGGCCAGTGGAACCGGGGCGGCACTTCCGGCTCGGTGGTCTCCACCTGCAGTATCGACACTGGCTATGAAGGCGCCTCCGCCGACCCAGTGGTTCCCGCCTATTGGCTGCACAAGAAGGGCTTCACCAACAGCGTGACCGGCGTGGCATCCACGGTGGAATCCTTGTATGGCGTCGGCTTGTGGCTGGGGGGCACTGGCGAGAAGTCATTGAAACATGTGGCCATGTACGGCGGCTTCGATACCAGCAAAACCTGGCCCGGCAATATGACAGACTACCCCAAGGTTGCCGGATGTGTCGCCACTGATTGTGGCGCAGCAGCCACCAAGGGCAGCCTCTGCACCGCTTTACCTCCCACCTCTGCCGATTGGGACAAAGATGCCAATAACACCCCCGACACCTTTTACAGCGCGGCCGACGCCTCGGAGATCAAGGCAAATATCATGGCCATCATTCTGGAAATATTAAGAAAGGCATCTTCCGGCACGGCGGTGTCGGTCTTGAGTTCCAGCGAAGGCAGCGGCGCCAATCTCATGCAGGCCCTCTTCTATCCCAACCGCTCATTCGACAACAACACCGAGGTTTCCTGGGTAAGCGATCTGATGAATTACTGGTACTACATGGACCCGTTCTTTAATTCCTCACAAATCCGCGAGGATACGGTTCGGGAAAACGCGGCGTACACCTTGCTCGACCTCAAGCAAGATTACATAACCAACTTCGCCTTCGATTCGACCGAAAACAAGACGATGGCGCGGCGCTGGTGGGACACCGCTGGCACTGGCACCGTTTTGACGGACATGGGCAGGGTACCAATAGAAAACACTCTCCCGATATGGCGTGGTGGGTTCGATCTCTGGTGGACCGACCCGTCCTCCAGAACCATCAAAACCTCGGTAGATGGTTCCAATCTCATCTCATTCGACACGGCAAACCGTGCCACCATCGATGATTACCTGGGGCAGACCGCGAGCAGCGCCGCAGCCAACACCACCATCAATTACATTCGCGGCTATGACTGCGTGGATGCCACTGGCGCGGATTGCACATGCGGCACGGCCGGTTGTTCGACGATCGGCAGAAGCCGGACAGTGACCGCATCACTCTGCTCCACAAGAAAAAGTCCGTGTGAGAGCAATGCCGATTGCCCAACCGGTGAGACCTGTGTTTCGGAAACCCATGTCTGGAAGTTGGGGGATATCATTTCCTCCACCCCACGCATCATGGGGCCGTCATACCTGAACACCTTCAACATGCCCTATCCCTTCGGCTACAACGATCAAACCTATAACGACTTCATCAAGAGCAACGACTATAAAGAACGACAGCTCGTTTTTGTCGGCGCCAATGACGGCATGCTGCATGCCTTTAAACTCGGCAAGCTGCTCCAAAACTGGAGTGGAAAGCAATGGTATCAAGCGGCCAAACAGGAAGGTGCCTTGGGTGTTGGTGGAATTGGTTCCGAGAACTACGCATTCATCCCCAAGAACGTCCTGCCATATTTACAGTACCTCTACGATGAAAATTACTGCCACATTTATCTGGCCGATGGCCCAATAGCGCTAACCGATGCCTCCATCAACAAGCCATCGACCTGTACGCTCGCTGACTACTGGAACTGTCCTAAGCAGACCACCATGCAAGCCGCGCCCAGCAGTGGCAATGTGGATTTCACGAAAACAAGCTGGCGTACGACCTTAATCGGCAGCATGGGGGTTGGCGGCGCCACCTGTGACGGTAGTCCGGCTGATGCTGATCGCATCAGCACGCCGCTTTCGGTGGGGGGCACTCCGGTTGGCTGGTCCTCTTACTTTGCCATGGATGTTACCGACCAATCAGCCCCGCAGCTCTTGTGGGAATACAGCAACGCGGATATGGGCGTTACCAACGTCGGCTCGGCGATTGTCAGGGTGGCCAATAAAGAATGCACCATCAGCAAAACCGCATGCACAACCGACAGCGATTGCGGCGACACCGCCACAAATGGCGGCTGTGCCGAGGTGAAACGGTGCGAGATCAGCAATGCGGTGTGCCTCACCGACAACAATTGCGGCGACACCGCCACCAACGGTCATTGTGTCGAGGAAAACGGGAGATGGTTCGCCGTGCTGGCTTCAGGATCAACCGGCCCCATTACCAACAAGGAATTCAAAGGCACCTCGGACAAAAACCTCAAACTCTTTGTCCTCGACCTCAAGACCGGCACCCTGCTGCGCACCATCGACACCGGCATCGCCAATGCCTTTGCCGGTTCCATTTCCACCAGCGCCCTCGATTTAGAAAAAGATCGCGCCAGCGACAGCGGCACCTACCAGGATGATGCCATATATATCGGTTATGTACAGAATACCACCAGCGGCGGGGTGCTGCGCCTCACGATCAACGACAACATCAATCCTGCCAATTGGACAGCAAGCAAGGTAATCGATGGCATTGGACCGGTGACCACCTCGGTGGTAAACTTGCTCGACCGGAAAAACCAAAAGCTCTGGCTCTATTTTGCGGAAGGCCGCTATTTCTACAAACAGGATGACCCGACCACCCAACGTAAATTCTTCGGTGTCCAAGAACCATGTTTCAACGCAGCGAGCAACAGTATCGCCGGCTGCACAGACACACTCACCTTGGCCGACCTGAACGACCAGACAACAACACCGAGCACCACCTTGTTAGCCACCGATAAAGGTTGGTACGTGAAGATGGATGCACCAATAGGCAGCTTGAGCGCGGAACGCGTTATCTCAAACCCCACGCCCGACCCACTCGGTGCCATCTACTTCCTATCTTTTGCGCCAACTGCCGATATATGCGGCTTTGGCGGCACGACATATCTTTGGGCGTTGGATTACGCCACCGGCAGCAAAGTCACATACGTTATGCAAGGTAAGGCTCTGATCCAAGTCTCCACCGGTGAAATCAAGGAACTGGGTCTTTCCTCGGCATTCACCGAGAACGAAAACCGCAAGTCGGCCGGATTTTTGGGCATCCCACCCACCGGACAGGGCCTCATGGTGGTCACCAATCCCTCTCCCATCAAAAAATTCATGCATGTACAGGAACAATAAAATGGGGGTAACGAAACAAAATAGCATTCCACCTCGGCACCCCATGCCGGACCGAGGCATGGCATGGCTGGCCGCCTGCGCCGGCCTCACGCTGGTCGAACTCATGGTAGTCATCACCATCATCGGTATCATTCTGGCCATCGCTGTGATGAACATCAAACAATGGAGTGACAAATATACCGTGGAGTCATACACCAAGGAAATCTACTCGACCCTGATGAAAGCCAGAAACGCTGCGGCAACCAGCAACATCCAGGTCCAGGTTACCCTGGCGGCCAATCAGGTTGACACCTTCCACGACATCGACAACGATGGCGTTGCGGATGCTGGCGAAACAACCACAAAACCGTATCCCCAGTTCACCATTCAGTTCACGGCGTCGCCAGTCACCTTTGACCGCCGAGGCATCACCAGTGACATGCAGACCATAAGCATTACCGACTATCCTCCCAGCGCCTCGCCTGGAGTGGATTGCCTCGTAATCTCGCGAGCCCGCATCAACATGGGGAAAATGACGGGGTTGACCTGTGAGCAACAATAACGTGCAAACACGGCAGGACCAGGGCTTTACACTGGTGGAGATCATGATCGCCCTTCTGGTCTTTTCGGCCATCATGCTGGGCGTGGCGGCTGGACTCATCGCCGCCATCCGCACCAACCAGGGAAACGTGGTGCGCAGCGAGGCGCTCAGGATCGCGGAAGATGAATTGAACCGACTTCGGGGCGAACGCTTTTCCACCAGTGGCACCTCGGCGGACCTGACCGAAAACGCCCCGCTCTGGACCCCCAACCCCCCAACCCCCGTGCTCAGTAACGTTCGCGGAACAGCGATAACATTTAGAAGGGCGCGACAAGTCACCGATCTGGCGACCACCGCCACCGCACTCAAGCGCATCGAAGTGGCTGTTGGCTGGAATGACTCGAACAACCCAGGGGGAGCGGCATTGGCCGCCACCGGCATGAACCGCCAAGTATCCTTGAGCACCATCATCGTGCGAAGCGACTAAGCTACGGAACGCCCATGAAACAGCACAAGAAAAACTTCTCCCGGAAAGATGCGGGCTTCACCCTGACAGAGCTGATCATCTATATGGGGCTTTTGGGTATCCTGCTGACCATGGTGTTCAGTACCTTTATCCCGGTTATGCAATCGGGTTCCCGGCAGTGGCGTATTGGCGAAACAAAGATGGAAACCGATGTTGGCCTCGACCTTTTGCGGGGCGACTTGGAACACGCGGGCTTCGGCCTGCCATGGGAATTCCCCGTTGGAGTTACGCCCGCCCCTTATTCTGAGCCAGCCCTCCTACCGGACACCCCAAACGTGCCGCGAGCGGTGAACAGCCAAGACAACTCCGCATCCAGCATGAACAACGCCGATTACCTGGTCATCAGGGCCACGAACGTGGCAATCAACGACTCCAGCCAAAAATGGGGCTGGCTTGGGCGAAACGCCGCGCATGGTGTCCTTATAGAAACCTTGAGCGACGATGCCTTCGATGACTCAGGCGTCGACGCGGACCGGGTTATCGTCATCCGCCCGGCGGTCAGTCCCGGCGAATTCCACCGTCTTGTCTTGAACGGAACAGCCTATTTTACCAAGCCGGCCATCGCCGACCTAACCCCTTTTGCCCCACCTGAAACGCCCAATGACCCCAATGGTGAACGGTATCTCGTTTACAGCCTTGGCACTACCGATCCGAGGCGACCTTTCAATCGCACCGATTATTACATCAATGCCCCTTCCGCAGCGAGCCCCTTGCCGGCCCACTGCGCACCAGGTACGGGAACGCTGCTCAAGGCAACGGTGAATCAGGCCGACGATGATTTCACCACCATACCCATTGTGGATTGCGTGGCCGACTTCCAGGTGGTCTATTATCTGGACACCGACAACGATGGTGGGTGGGACACACGAGCCAATGCCAGTGGCCTCAATGGCCTCACCGCCAAACAAATCCGGGAACAGGTGAAATCGATCCGCTGCTATGTGCTTAGCCACGAAGGGGGCGCGGACCAGACATACACGCACCCAAACGCCAACATCAATGTCGGCGATATCGCGGAGGATGGCGTCACCCTGCAAGCCAACGGCGGCCGGGCCTTTGACTTGAACGCGTTCATCGGCGCCACCTGGCCCAGATACCGCTGGAAAGTATACGGAATCGCGGTAACGCCCAGAAACTTGCAATGAGCACGTTAAAGGAGAATCAGATGCGACGGACGCCTCTACACGGAGCACATGCACGCGGCAAGGAGCAGAAACCGCACCCAATGGCGCCGGCTACGCCAACAATATTGGGAAATGAACGGGGACTGGCCTTAGTCATGGCATTGGTCTTGGGCCTTGTCGGCATGCTCATGATAACCGCCATCCTCTACATGGTCGGCACCGGCACCTGGATCGGCGGCTCCAAGAAACGCTACCAAACGGCGTTGAGCGCCTCCCATGGCGCCATGACTTTTTTCGCTAGGGAGGTCATCCAAAGAGGATTGGGGGGAACATCCCTGACTGCCTTGGAGGCAGCTTATCCCGGGATGTTAAGCCGGAACGCCTCCGATGTCAATTTCGCCAAGAAACTCTCGGAAACAGGCACTCTTGGCGTTAGCGGCTACCCGGGGGATAACCCGGATGCGACGCTGACGTTCACCTTCACGGCGCCAACCCCAAACATGACCATAAACACCGCCATCGTCGGCACCAGCCGCGGCAACAGCGGCACTTCGTCAAATGTCCTGGTGGGCGGCGGAGTGGTCAACAACAGCAGCGGCACCGTGACCCCGCAACATATCCCCTATCTGTACCAGACCGAGGTCCAAACCCAGAGCGGCATCTTTGCACGGGAACGGGCCAGGCTGTCAGGAATATACGTTTATTGAAATAGCGGCACGCTGCGGGAGGGAACAAGGATATCGACATTCCCTGTCGATTCCAGTGACAAAAAGTGGCAATCCGCCCGAACGCGTATATTCCCTCGTCTTGGACACGCCACACCGCACTTAGCTGAAATTAAAAAGAAAATATGATTTTACCGGCATCCGTCCAGTTTGGTACGCAAATTGAATTTGACGCAGAGCAACGCAACAACCTAGTATGTGTGCAATCAATGTTAATGTGAACATCACCCCTCAACAAAAATCACCAATAAGGAGAGCATGATGAAAAACCAAAAAGGCTTTACCCTCGTCGAGTTGATGATCGTTGTAGCGATCATCGGCATCCTGGCGGCCATCGCCATCCCGCAGTTCGCGGCCTACCGCATCCGCGGCTTCAACTCCTCAGCCTTGAGCGATGTGCGCAACCTGAACACCTCGGAAGCCACACTCTTTGCGGATTGGCAGCGCTACGGCGCCACCTTTACCACCGCAGGCGCCGCTTTTGATCCGACCACCTTTGCTTCGACCGCCACAGGCGTAGAAGCCATCGGCGGCGACGCCAACGGCGACGGCATCGCCACCATCGACTCTGCAGGCACGGCCCGCGGCATCCAGATCCCGGTTGGTAATGGCGTGACCGTCGTGGCTGACCTCGACGCTGCCCCGTTGGCTGGAACGGTTGCAGCCGCGTTCCTTGGCGGCGCAAAGCACCTCCAAGGCGACACCACGTATGCTGTTGACAGTGACACTACCTCCGTCTACCAAAATCCCACTCTCAATAACACCGCACTCGCTGGTACCGCTCTGACCGAAGCTCTTTTCGTGGCACAGGCAACAACCAATGCGGCAAATGCTGACGATCTTGGCACCGCGGCCTCTCTCGCCAACGGATTCGTCGTTAAGTAATTGCCTTTTCTCTGTGGGACAAAAAAGCACTGCCTAATCTGGCAGTGCTTTTTTATTGCCGCCAATCTATCAAACTTGTCGATATCCATGATTGTCCTTACCTCTGTTTCCAAAATCTATTCAGCCGAACTTGGCACCAAAGCGCACCCGGTGCTGATCGATATTTCCTTTTCATTGCTCAAGGGAAAAACGTTGGGACTGATTGGCGCCAATGGCGCAGGAAAAAGCACTTGCATCAAGCTGGTTATGGACTTCATTCGGCCAGACAATGGGACAATCTCCGTATTGGGGACCACTCCCAAAAATCCCAAAACCAGACGCCGTATTGGCTACCTGCCGGAAACCGCCAACTTCCCGGCGAATCTTACCGCGCTGGACATGTTACGCTTTGCTGGCGCCACCTGCAGCATGAGTGCGGCTGCTATTGAGTCCGCATCCGAAAAATGGCTCCGCCGCCTGGCGCTTTGGGAAGACAGGAGAAGGCCGTTGCGCAACTACTCCAAAGGAATGCAGCAGAGGGCCAACTTTGCCATCGCCCTGCTCAATGATCCGGAATTGCTCATTCTTGATGAACCCATGAGCGGATTGGACCCCATCGGCCGGGCCGACATTCTTTCCCTCATCCTGGAGTTGCAAGGCCAAGGAAAAACTATCCTCTTCTGCTCCCATATCCTGGAAGACGTCGACCGCCTGGTGGATAATGTACTGGTGCTCCACAAGGGACAAAAACTTTTTGAGGGAACGCCTCGCGCGCTTGCCACCCAACAAGGTTGCACCAACTTCGTCGAGGGATATCTCAGCCTGGTGCAGGGGGAAGCGCACAATGCCTGACGCAATGAAACGCATTCTCGCCCTCGCCCGACTCGTCTTGCTCGACGGCCTCCGCCGCCATGCACTCAAGGGGCTCATCGCCCTTTCCATTACTGCCCAAATCGGGGCCTTTTTTTTCTTTGACTTTATCCCCCGGGATATTGGCCGAGCCTCCGGTGATTTCATCCTCTCCGTGGCCTGGCTCTCCGGCTTTATCTTTCTCTTCTTCCATGGCGTCCAGGTCATGGCCCTGGACGAAGAAAGGAAGGTCATTTACTCCCTCTTAGCCCGACCGATCTCCCGTGGCGAATATGTAATCGGCATTTTCACTGGTCTCTCCACCCTCCTCTTCTTGCTCAACCTCATTCTCGGCGGCCTCGGCTATGGCTCTCTTGTCCTGATCAAACAAATGGTGAAGCCGGTCTATTTCGACCAACTCCATACCGGTTCTTATTTGCTTTCCTGGCTCGGTCTTATTGCCATGGAATTCATGATGCTCTCTGTCATCCTCCTTTTTTCCGGCCTGGTGCGGGGCAGCTTTCCAGTGCTGCTGCTCTCTCTCTCTTTTTACGCCACCTGCTCCGGGCTGCCTGTGGTGCGCGAGGCGGTGGCACAACAGGTTGCAGAAGGAAAAGGGGTTGCTGGCCTTTCCACAGTATTGCAAGGAATGACCGCGATCTTCCCGGATTTTGACCGGCTGGATTTCAAGAACATGATCGCCTCAACAACACCGCTGCCCCAGTTATCGCTCATGGCAATGAACTTCGGGCTGACCCTCTCCTATGTGGCTCTTTTTCTCTGGCTCGCCTGCCTGGTCTACCAACGTCGGGATCTGCAATGAACGCCGGGCGTGTCCTTTTTCTTCCCCTGCTTTTTTTCTATGGCTTTCTGTTTTTCATGCAGGAGCGCCATTTTTCTGAGTCGAATCAACAGCTTGCCCATCCAATGCCATCCACCCTCCAAAAAGCGGCCTTGGGCTACCTGAGGCAACTTGGGGGAGAAACGCTATTTGTCAAAGCGAACGTATTCAATGGGGGGCTCAAGCCTGGCCGCGATCCGCTGGAATATGCAGAACCACTGGCCCAGCATTTCACCGCTGCCGCAACCCTGCACCCCTATTTCATCGATACCTATTTCCTCTGTCAGGCCACCCTGCCCTACATCAACGACGAGTACGCACGATATGCAAACACGGTCCTAGACCAAGGAATAGCCGCCCTCCCGAGCAATATCGTGCTCCCCTTTTTTGCGGGTTTTAACTCTTTCTATTTCCTTGATGAGCCACTGGAGGGGGCCCGGCTCTTCCGGCTGGCCGCGCAACGCCCAAATGCCCCGCCAATTTTGGCACACCTCGCCAGCATACTTTCAGCCGAAGGGGGAGACATCTACGCGGCATTGATAAGCCTGCGAGGCCTGTACGCCACGGAAAAAAACGAACAAACAAAAAAACGGTATGCGGATGAGATCATTGCGTTCGAGAAGGCCGCCGCGGTGCTTAATGCGGTCAAGCGCTACGAACAAACCGCCGGCCAGCCGCCGACCCACCTTGAAGACCTTGTCCCGAGCTATCTCCCATCGCTTCCCGATGTCGGTCCCATCTTCCGACTTGAATGGAAACCGCCCCATCTCAAGGTGGTGCGCGTTGCAAAACGGCTCGCCACTCCCCGCTGACCATTTTTTGCAGATAGCAATTCCCAAACGCGGCTGATCCGGTATAATGGCCCTGATCCGCCCCCGCAGGCCACTGCGGCCCGGCAAGGAAAGGACCACACCCATGACACCACGCACCACCCCCATAGATCG